>NZ_JBITCL010000013.1:0-76072 GCF_044453165.1 Streptomyces sp. NPDC051740
TCGACACCCTCCCCAAACGACGTCGGCTCCCAAGACCACAACCGGGTCTTGGGAGCCGACGTCACGCGAGGGCCCGAATTAACCAACAGCATCCCTCGGGGTACCGGGCCCTCACGAAGCTCAGTACGTGTAGAAGCCCGAGCCGCTCTTGCGGCCCAGCCGGCCCGCGTCGACCATGCGCTGGAGCAGCGGGGGAGCGGCGTACAGCGGCTCCTTGTACTCCTCGTACATCGAGTACGCCACCGAGGCCACCGTGTCCAGGCCGATCAGGTCGGACAGCTTCAGCGGGCCCATCGGGTGGGCGCAGCCCATCTCCATGCCGTTGTCGATGTCCTCGCGGCTGGCGATGCCCGACTCGAACATCCGGATCGCGGAGAGCAGGTACGGGATCAGCAGCGCGTTCACCACGAAACCGGAGCGGTCCTGGGCGCGGATCGCGTGCTTGCCCAGCAGCTTCTCGGTGAAGGCCTGGGCGCGGCTCAGCGTGCCCTCGGAGGTGGTGAGCGCCGGGATCAGCTCGACCAGCTTCTGCACCGGGGCCGGGTTGAAGAAGTGGATGCCGATGACGTGGTCGGGCCGCGAGGTGGCGACCGCCAGCTTCACCAGCGGGATGGAGGAGGTGTTGGAGGCCAGGATCGCGTCCGGCCGGGTCACCACCTGGTCCAGGACCTGGAAGATCTCGGTCTTGACCTGCTCGTTCTCGACCACGGCCTCGATCACCAGATCACGGTCGGCGAACTCGCCGAGGTCCGTGGTGAAGCTCAGCCGGGCCTGCGTGGACTCCAGCTCCTCCGCGGAGATCTTGCCGCGCTCGGCCGCCTTCGACAGGGAGTTGAACAGCCGGGTGCGGCCGATCTCCAGGGCCTCGCCGGTGGTCTCGGCGACCTTGACGTCCAGTCCGGCACGGGCGCACACCTCGGCGATCCCCGCACCCATCTGACCGCAGCCCACCACTCCGACGCGTTCGATGTCGGTCACATCGGTCCTTTCGCTCCTGCTTATGGCCGTGGCAGGTCGCCGGGTCGCGGGTCCTGCTCCGTCCGTGCACGTTACTCCGAAGTATCGATGATCGATCGCGGGGGTGGGGCATCCTGGCCGCAGGACCGTATCCGACCAGGGGGTCGTCGGTGTTCCAGGGGAGGGCGCGATGGGGCGGGTGTCACGCAGGATGTTCGCGACGGCGGCGCTGGCCGCGCTGGCGACGGTGCCGCGGGCGTCCGCCGCGCCGCGGCCACGCGCGGCACCGTCCGCGGCGGCAGGTGAGATGCGGGGCATGTGGGTGGCCACCGTCACCAACCGGGACTGGCCCTCCCGGCCGGGGCTGAGCGCCGCGCGGCAGCGCGCCGAACTGCTCGACCACCTCGACACGGCCGTCCGTAACCGCCTCAACACGGTGATCTTCCAGGTACGGCCCACCGCCGACGCGCTGTGGCCCTCGCCGTACGAGCCGTGGTCGCAGTACCTCACCGGCACCCAGGGCACCCATCCCGGCTGGGACCCGCTCGGCACGGCCGTCGCGGAGGCCCACGCCCGGGGTCTGGAGCTGCACGCCTGGTTCAACCCGTACCGGGTGGCCCTGCACACCGACCCCGCCCGGCTCACCGCCTCCCACCCCGCCCGCCGGAACCCCGGCTGGACCGTCCCGTACGGCGGCAAGCTCTACTACAACCCTGGTCTGCCCGAGGTCCGCGCCTTCGTGCGGGAGGCGATGCTCGACGCGGTGCGCCGCTACCCCGTCGACGCGGTCCACTTCGACGACTACTTCTATCCGTATCCGGTGGCCGGGCAGACCTTCGACGACGACCTCGCCCACGACACCCACGGCGGGGACTTCCCGGACCGGGCGGCCTGGCGGCGGGACAACGTCGACCGGCTGGTGCGCGAGACGGCCGCCGGAATCAAGGAGATCCGCCCCGGCACCCGCTTCGGCATCAGCCCCTTCGGCGTGTGGCGCAACGCCGACGCGGACGAGCGGGGCTCCGACACGCACGCGGGCGTGCAGACGTACGACGATCTGCACGCCGACACCCGCCGGTGGGCGCGGGAGAACTGGATCGACTACGTCTGCCCGCAGCTCTACTGGAACATCGGCTTCGCCGCCGCCGACTACGCCGAGCTGCTGCGCTGGTGGGCCGAGGTCGTCCGGGACTCCGGGACCCGGCTGTACGCGGGGGAGGCCCTCTACAAGGCGGGCGACCCGGCCCAGCCCGCGGCCTGGCGGGACCCGGCCGAACTCTCCCGCCACCTCACGCTGGCCGCCGAGCACCCCGAGGTGCGCGGGCACGTCTTCTTCGCCGCCCGCGAGGTGGCGGCCGATCCGGTCGGGGCGATGGCGCGGGTGGTCGCCGACCACTACCGGCGGCCGGTCGCACCTCCGCGCTGACCGCAGGGGGTGCCGTCCGGACCTCGCCGAGCCGGGCGGAGCCCGGCGCGCACTCCCTCAGCGCCCCCGCTCGGCTCGACCGCATGGCGCCACCGATCCGAACGACGCCTCCTACCGCTGTCGCGTCGCCCTGTGCCGGATCTCGGTGTCGGGGCCGGGTGAGCACACGCCCTCGTGTCCGTCCTGGAAGCGGACGCGGTAGGGCGGGTTCCCTTCCTGGCCCATCACTTCGACGATCTCTCCGACCTTGTCGTGCTGGCCGACCACCCTGCCGTGCTGGACAAGCTGGTCACCCTCGGTTGCGCGCATCGGGGCCTCCTCTCAACCGCGTGCCCGCTGGGTGACGGCGATGCACACGAGCACAGCCGCAGCCGTCAGCGGAGCGGCCACCGTCAGCTGCTCGCTCAGCAGCAGCACCGACCACACCAGTGTGAGCAGCGGCTGGGCCAGCTGCAACTGGCTGGCCTTGGGGATGCCGATGGCCGCCATGCCCCGGTACCAGACGATCAGCCCGAGGAACTGCGAACCCGCCGCCACCCACAGCAGGCCGGCCACGCTGTGGGCGGTCGGTGTCACCGGCTCGACGGTCAGCGCGACCGCGGCGACGGGCAGGGTGAGCGGCAGGCACAGCATCAGCGCCCAGCCGATCACCTGCCAGCCCGGAATCGCCCGGGCCAGCCTGCCGCCCTCGGTGTAGCCGGCCGCGCACACCAGGAGCGCGGCGAAGAGGTACAGGTCGGCCGTGGTCAGCGCGCCGCCGCTCTGCTGCACGGTGAACGCCAGCACCGCCGCCGCGCCCGCGAGGGCCGCCGTCCAGAAGGTGCGTGAGGGGCGGGAGCCGACGCGCAGGGCGGACAGCAGTGCCGTGGTCAGCGGGAGCAGGCCGACCACGACGGCCGCGTGCGCGGTGGTCGAGGTCTGCAGGGCGAGGGTGGTCAGCATCGGGAAGCCGAGCACCACTCCGGCGCCGACCACCGCGAGTCCGGGCCAGTGCTTCCGGTCCGGCGGCGGCACGCGCAGCGCCAGCAGACAACCGCCGGCGACGAACGCCGCGAGCACACTGCGCACGGCCACCAGCGACCAGGGCCCGAACCCTTCGAGACCCCAGGCGGTGGCCGGGAAGGTGAGGGAGAAGGCGATCACGCCGAGGGCGGCCTGGAGGGTGCCGAAGCCGCGGCGGTCGCGGGGGGCGGTGACCGCTATCGGCGATGCGGCAGTAGCGCTACTCTGTGCTCTCATGCATGAGCGTAGCAGTGTCGGTGAACTGGCGGAGCATCTGCGAAGGGAGCTGGACCGCTACTCTCCCGGTGGAAAACTCCCGTCCAGCCGGGCCCTGGTGGAGCGGTACCGGGTGAGTCCGGTGACCGTCTCCCGGGCGCTGGCACAGCTCGCCGCCGAGGGACTGGTGGTCACCCGGCCCGGCGCCGGCGCCTTCCGCGCACAGCCCCGGGCCACGGCCGCGCCCGCCGGGGACACCTCCTGGCAGGAGGTCGCCCTCAGCGCCGACGGCGCCGCCGACCTCGTACCGCGCTCGGTGGACGCCTCCGGGGTGCTGGTCTCGCTGGCCGCGCCACCGCCCGGCGTGATCGAGTTCAACGGCGGCTATCTGCACCCCTCCCTGCAACCGGAGCGGGCCATGGCGGCGGCACTGTCCCGCGCCGGACGCAGACCGGGCGCCTGGGGACGGCCGCCCATGGAAGGGCTGCCCGAGCTGCGCGAGTGGTTCGCGCGCAGCATCGGCGGGCCGGTGACGGCGGCGGGCGTGCTGGTCACCTCGGGCGGGCAGTCCGCGCTGACCACCGCTCTGCGCGCACTCGCCCCGCCGGGCGCCCCCGTCCTCGTCGAGTCGCCCACCTACCCCGGCATGCTCGCCATCGCCCGCGCCGCCGGACTGCGCCCCGTGCCCGTCCCGGTGGACGCGGACGGCGTACGGCCCGCACTGCTCGCGGACGCGTTCCGCGCGACCGGCGCCCGCGTCTTCGTCTGCCAGCCGCTGTTCCAGAACCCCACCGGCGCCGTGCTCGCCCCCGGCCGGCGCGGCGAGGTGCTGCGCATCGCCCGCGAGGCGGGCGCCTTCGTGGTCGAGGACGACTTCGTACGGCGGCTGGTGCACGAGGACGCGGGCCCGCTGCCGCGCCCGCTGGCCGCCGACGACCCCGACGGGGTGGTGGTGCACGTCTGCTCGCTGACCAAGGCGACCTCGCCCAGCTTCCGGGTGAGCGCGCTCGCCGCGCACGGCCCGGTCCTGGAACGGCTGCGGGCCATCCAGATCGTCGACACCTTCTTCGTGCCCCGGCCCCTCCAGGAGGCCACGCTGGAACTCGTCGGCTCGCCCGCCTGGCCGCGCCATCTGCGCGCGATCTCGGCCGCGCTGCGGGCCCGCCGGGACGCGATGACCGCCGCGCTCCGCCTCCACCTGCCCGAACTCGCCCTGCCGCACATCCCGTCCGGCGGCTACCACCTGTGGCCGCGACTGCCCGCCGGCGCGGCGGAGTCCGCCCTGACCGCCGCCGCCCTGCGCGCCGGCGTCGCCGTCACCCCCGGCCGGCCCTACTTCAGCGCCGAACCCCCGGCCGGCCACCTCCGTCTGAGCTTCGCGGCGGTGGCCGGCACCGAGGAGATCACCGAGGGCGTACGGCGTCTGCGCACCGCCTGCGACGAGGTGCTGGGATAAGGGTTCGACGCCGTACGGCCCGACCTGCGAGCATCCGGCCATGACCGACTCCCCGCGCCTGCCCGAGGGCTACGAGATCACCACCGACCCCGCCCGCATCGACGCCGAGCGCGTGCACCGGTGGCTGTCCACCGACGCCTACTGGGCCCTGGGCCGCTCCCGTGAGAAGCAGGACCGGGCGATCGAGGGCTCGCTCAACTTCGGCGTCCACGACACCCTCTCGGGGGAGCAGGTGGCGTACGCCCGGGTCATCACCGACCGGGCGACCTTCGCCTGGCTGTGCGATGTGTACGTGGACCCGTCGGTGCGCGGCAAGGGCGTCGGTACGGCCCTGGTGGCGGCCGTGCGGGAGGAGCTGCGGCCCTGCGGGGTGAAGCGGATCATGCTGGCCACGCACGACGCGCACGAGGTCTACGCCAGGCTCGGGTTCCGGCCACTGGAGCGGCCCGACCAGTGGATGGCGCTCACCGAAGGATGACGGAGCTTTTCGGGGCACTTGTCCGCCCCGTCCTTACCAGCCAGTAAAGCCGGATGTACCTTGAGTGACGGCTCGGTGACACCTCTTGACCCGCGCACCCCGGCGACTCACGATCGCCGCATGGCACTTCGGGTCACGTTCGTCGCCGCCGCGGGGAGCTCCTCGGTGCTCGCCGAACGCTTCGAGGACGACCGGCCGCTGGACCAGGCCGGCTGGGGCGAGGTGCGACGGGTCGCGCACGAGCTGCTGCCGCTCGCCGCGGCCGATCTGCGCTACTGCTCCCCGGCCCCGCGCAGTCGCGCCACGGGGGAGGGTCTCGGATACGCGCCGCTGGTGCAACTCGCCCTGCGCGACTGTGACATGGGCCGCTGGCGGGGGCTGACGCTGGGGGAGGCGATGGCCCGGGAACCGGGGGCCGTGGACGCCTGGCTCGCCGACCCGCGGTCCACCCCGCACGGCGGGGAGTCACTGCTCGACTTCATCGGCCGCGTCGGCGGCTGGCTCGACACCCGGCCGGTCGAGGACGGCTGCCGGGTCGTCGCGGTGGCCGAGCCGTCGGTGATCCGCGCGGCCCTGGTGTACGTGCTCAAGGCCCCGCCGGCCACGTACTGGAACATCGACGTCCGCTCGCTGTCGGCGATCGGTGTCGCCGGCCGGGCGGGCCGCTGGAACCTGCGCCTCGAAGGGGTGCCGGCTCAGCCCACGCGCGCGTAGCCGGTGGTGAGCTCCAGGTCCTTGGCGGGACCGCGCACCCGCCAGACCGTCCGCCAGTGGTCCGCGTCCCGGACGGTGAACTCGCCCCGGTAGAGGTCGGCCGAGCAGGGGTGGTCGGCGACGTACCGTCCCGCGGTGAGGTCCAGGTCGTGGAAGGGGCGCCCGTCCGCGAACCGTACGTCCGCCGTGCCGCCCGGTCCGGGCAGGAAGCGCAGGGTCCGCTCGGCGGGCCGGGTGACGCCCCGCCAGGTGAAGTCGCCGGACTCGCTCTGCAGCAGACCGCCGCCCTCCAGCGGGCCGAAAACGACCGTCCCCTCGAAGCGCCCCTCCTCGCCGCTCACCAGATCCCGCACGGTCCGTTCCGCCCGCCAGTGGCCGCTCAGGTAGCCCAGTGCGTCGGGCACTGGCCAGAACTCGCCCATCCCGCCTCGTTCCCGCGTGGTGTCCGTTGCCGCACGCCCCATTGACGTGCTCCTGTCTCCTCCCTATCTTGCCGTTCGAAGTGCTGACCAATGGTCGATATATCGAACACTTCCTAGAGCCGCCCACTCCTAGAGAGAGCCGCCGAGTGTCCATGCCACGCACAGCACGCCACCGCGCCCGCCTCGGACTCGGACTCACCGCCACCGCGCTCCTGACGGCCACCGCCCTCGTCCCGGCCCCCGCGCACGCCGAGGCCGCCGCCGACTACACGATCACCGTCGACCCGGAGGCCGAGGGCGCGGAGATCGACGACACGATGTACGGCGTCTTCTTCGAGGACATCAACCGGGCCGCCGACGGCGGTCTGTACGCCGAACTCGTGCAGAACCGGTCCTTCGAGTACTCCACCGCCGACAACGGCTCCTACACACCCCTGACCTCCTGGTCGGTGGGCGGTACGGCCGAGGTGGTGAACGACTCCGGCAGGCTCAACGAGCGCAACCGCAACTACCTCTCCCTGACGGCCGGTTCGTCGGTCACGAACTCCGGCTACAACACCGGCATCCGGGTCGAGGAGGGCGAGCGGTACGACTTCTCGGTGTGGGCCCGCGCCGAGAGCGCCACCACCCTCACCGTCACGCTGAAGGACGCCGCCGGTGAGCTCGCGAGGGCCCGCAGGGTGGCCGTCGAGGGCGGCTGGGCGAAGTACGAGGTCACCTTCAAGGCGTCCCGCACCAGCAACCGCGGCCGGCTCGCCGTCGCCACCACGGACGCGGCGGCCCTCGACATGGTGTCGCTCTTCCCGCGCGACACCTACAGGAACCAGTCCAACGGCCTGCGCAAGGACCTCGCCGAGAAGATCGCCGCCCTGGAACCGGGCTTCGTCCGCTTCCCCGGCGGCTGCCTGGTCAACACCGGCTCCATGGAGGACTACAGCGAGGCCTCCGGCTGGCAGCGCAAGCGCTCCTACCAGTGGAAGGACACCGTAGGCCCGGTCGAGGAGCGCGCCACCAACGCCAACTTCTGGGGTTACAACCAGAGTTACGGTCTCGGTTACTACGAGTACTTCCGCTTCGCCGAGGACGTCGGCGCCATGCCGCTGCCCGTCGTCCCCGCCCTGGTCACCGGCTGCGGCCAGAACAAGGCCACCGACGACGAGGCGCTGCTGAAGCGGCACATCCAGGACACCCTCGACCTGATCGAGTTCGCCAACGGCCCGGCGGACTCCACCTGGGGCAAGGTGCGCGCCGGGATGGGACACCGGGAGCCCTTCGGCCTCACCCACATCGGGGTCGGCAACGAGGAGAACCTGCCGCGCGAGTTCTTCGCCCGCTTCCAGCAGTTCCGGGCCGCCGTCGAGGCGGAGTACCCGGACATCACCGTCGTCTCCAACTCCGGCCCCGACGACTCCGGCACGACCTTCGACACCGCCTGGCAGCTCAACCGCGAGGGCGAGGTCGACATGGTCGACGAGCACTACTACAACAGCCCGCAGTGGTTCCTGCAGAACAACGACCGCTACGACTCCTACGACCGGGGCGGCCCCAAGGTCTTCCTCGGTGAGTACGCCTCCCAGGGCAACGCCTGGAAGAACGGCCTCGCCGAAGCCGCCTTCATGACCGGCCTGGAGCGCAACGCCGACATCGTCAAGCTGGCCTCGTACGCGCCGCTGCTCGCCAACGAGGACTACGTCCAGTGGTCGCCGGACATGATCTGGTTCAACAACCACGCCTCCTGGGGCTCGGCCGACTACGAGGTCCAGAAGCTGTTCATGAACAACGTCGGCGACCGCGTGGTCCCGTCGGAGGCGAGCACCACCCCGGACGTCAGCGGCCCCATCACCGGAGCCGTCGGCCTGTCGACGTGGGCGACGAGCGCGGCGTACGACGACGTGAAGGTGACCTCCGCCGACGGCGGCACCCTGCTGAGCGACGACTTCTCGGGTGACGCCGCGCAGTGGACCCACAGCGGCGGCGGCAGCTGGAGCGTCCAGGACGGGCAGTACGCGCAGACCGACGAGGCAGCCGAGAACACCCTGGTCACGGCCGGTGACCCGGCCTGGCACGACTACGACCTGCATGTGAAGGCCACCAAGAAGGCCGGCAAGGAGGGCTTCCTCGTCGCCTTCGGCGTCAAGGACACCGGCAACTACTACTGGTGGAACCTCGGCGGCTGGAACAACACCCGGTCCGCCGTCGAGCGGGCCTCGGACGGCGGCAAGTCGACGCTGATCTCCAAGGCCGGCTCGATCGAGACGGGCCGCGCCTACGACATCGACGTCAAGGTGCGGGGCCGCCAGGTGACCCTCTACCTCGACGGCCAGGAGTGGGGAAGCTTCACCGACGACAAGCCGGCCGAGCCGTTCCGCCAGGTGGTCACCGAGGACGCCCGCACCGGCGACCTGATCGTCAAGGTCGTCAACGCCCGGCCGTCCGAGGCCCGCACGGCGATCGACCTCGGCGGCGCGAAGGTCTCCTCCAAGGCCCGTGTGACCACCCTGGCCGCCGACGCGGACGCGGTCAACACCGAGACGGACGCCCCGGTCACCCCGGTGACCTCCACCTTCAGGGGCGTCGACAGCGAGTTCACGTACACCTTCCCGGCGAACTCGGTGACGTTCCTGCGGATCGGGCAGCGGTGACCCCGGCCCGCCGGGAGACCGGCGGGCTAGGCTCTCGTACTCATGAGCGTCGTGAGGGTCTGGAAGGGGGTGCGGCGGGCCGACAGGTCCGTCGCACCCTTCGTCGTGGCGGGGAACGTCCTGGTGGGCGGTGTGCTCCTGTGGCTGGCGATCGGCGGGATCGGGAGCCCCGCCACCCGCGAGGAGGAGACCGCCGCACAGGACCTGGCGCTGCGGATCTTCGGCTGCTGGCTGCTGGGCGGAGTGGCGCTGTTCGCCGTGCTCGGCATGGTCCGCTCCCTGCTCGGCCACCTCGCCGCCCTGCTCCTCACCCCCCTCGTGATCGCCGTTGCCCTGATGGCCCTGGCCTGACCCCGCCGCCGACGGCCGCGGGACCGTTCCGGGACCGCATTGCATAAACGTGCATGGAAACGTATAGTCATGCCATCCAGGAGGAGGGTTTTCCATGGTGGTACGTGCTGCGGTGGCCGGAGCGAGCGGGTATGCGGGCGGTGAGCTGCTGCGTCTGCTCCTCGCGCACCCCGAGGTCGAGATCGGTGCCCTGACCGGCAACTCCAACGCCGGGCAGCGGCTGGGCGCGCTCCAGCCGCATCTGCTGCCGCTGGCCGACCGCGTACTGGAGCCGACCACGCCCGAGGTGCTCGCCGGGCACGACGTCGTCTTCCTCGCGCTGCCGCACGGCCAGTCCGCCGCCGTCGCCGAGCAGCTCGGCGAGGAGGTGCTCGTGGTCGACATGGGCGCCGACTTCCGGCTGCGGGACGCCGCCGACTGGGAGGCGTTCTACGGCTCCCCGCACGCCGGTACCTGGCCCTACGGCCTGCCCGAACTGCCGGGTGCCCGCGCCGCGCTGGAGGGGTCCAAGCGCGTCGCGGTGCCCGGCTGCTACCCGACCGCCGTCTCCCTCGCCCTCTTCCCGGCGTACGCCGCCGGTCTCGCCGAGCCCGAGGCGGTGATCGTCGCCGCCTCCGGCACCTCCGGCGCGGGCAAGGCGCCCAAGCCGCACCTGCTGGGCAGCGAGGTCATGGGCTCCATGTCGCCGTACGGCGTGGGCGGCGGGCACCGGCACACCCCCGAGATGATCCAGAACCTCGGCGCGGCGGCGGGCGAGCGGGTCTCCGTCTCCTTCACGCCGACCCTCGCGCCGATGCCCCGCGGCATCCTCGCCACCTGCACCGCGAAGGCGAAGCCCGGCGTCACCGCAGAGTCCGTGCGCGCCGCCTACGAGAAGGCCTTCGCCGACGAGCCCTTCGTCCACCTGCTGCCCGAGGGCCGGTGGCCCGCGACCGCGTCCGTCCACGGTTCCAACGCCGTTCAGATCCAGGTCGCGTACGACACCGCCGCCGGCCGGATCATCGCGATCAGCGCCATCGACAACCTGACCAAGGGCACCGCGGGCGGTGCCGTCCAGAGCATGAACATCGCCCTGGGCCTCGACGAGGCCACCGGGCTGACGACGATCGGAGTTGCGCCGTGAGTGTGACGGCAGCGAAGGGATTCACGGCGGCGGGCATCGCCGCCGGGATCAAGGAGAACGGCAACCCCGACCTGGCCCTCGTGGTCAACAACGGCCCCCGCCGCGCCGCCGCCGGCGTCTTCACCTCCAACCGCGTCAAGGCGGCGCCCGTGCTCTGGTCCGAGCAGGTGCTGAAGAGCGGGCAGTTGTCCGCCGTCGTCCTCAACTCCGGTGGCGCCAACGCCTGTACGGGACCGAAGGGCTTCCAGGACACCCACGCCACCGCCGAGAAGGCGGCCGAGGTGCTCGGCACCGGCGCGGGCGAGATCGCCGTCTGCTCGACGGGACTCATCGGCGTACTGCTCCCCATGGACAAGCTGCTCCCCGGCGTCGAGACCGCCGCCGGCCTGCTCTCCGAGCACGGCGGTGAGAAGGCCGCCATCGCCATCAAGACCACCGACACCGTCCACAAGACCTCCGTCGTCACCAAGGACGGCTGGACCGTCGGCGGCATGGCCAAGGGCGCCGGCATGCTCGCCCCCGGCCTCGCCACCATGCTCGTCGTCCTCACCACCGACGCCGACCTCGGCCCCGAGGTGCTCGACAAGGCCCTGCGGGACGCGACCCGGGTCACCTTCGACCGGGTCGACTCCGACGGCTGCATGTCCACCAACGACACCGTGCTGCTGCTCGCCTCCGGTGCCTCCGGGGCCACGCCCGGGTACGAGGAGTTCGCCGAGGCCGTACGGGCCGTCTGCGACGACCTCGGTCAGCAGCTCATCCGCGACGCCGAGGGCGCCAGCAAGGACATCAAGGTCGAGGTGATCAACGCGGCGACCGAGGACGACGCCGTCGAGGTGGGCCGCTCCATCGCCCGCAACAACCTCCTCAAGTGCGCCCTCCACGGCGAGGACCCCAACTGGGGCCGCGTCCTCTCCGCGATCGGCACCACGAAGGCCGCCTTCGAGCCCGACGAGCTCAACGTCGCCATCAACGGTGTCTGGGTCTGCAGGAACGGCGGCGTCGGCGAGGACCGCGACCAGGTCGACATGCGCTACCGCGAGGTCCACATCGTCGCCGACCTCGCCGCCGGGGACGCCACCGCCACCATCTGGACCAACGACCTCACCGCCGACTACGTCCACGAGAACAGCGCGTATTCCTCATGACCAACACCCGTAAGCACACCGCGCTGCCCAAGGCGCAGATCCTCATCGAGGCGCTGCCCTGGCTCACCCGCCACCACGGCAAGACGGTCGTCATCAAGTTCGGCGGCAACGCCATGGTCGACGAGGACCTGAAGGCCGCCTTCGCCCAGGACGTCGTCTTCCTGCGCCATGCCGGTCTCAAGCCCGTCGTCGTGCACGGCGGCGGCCCCCAGATCAGCCGCGCGCTCGACCGGCACGGCATCGTCAGCGAGTTCAAGGCCGGCCTGCGCGTCACCACCGAGGACGCCATGGACGTCGTACGCATGGTGCTCGCCGGACAGGTGCAGCGCGAGCTGGTCGGTCTGCTCAACCGGCACGGCCCGTTCGCCGTCGGCCTCACCGGCGAGGACGCGCACACCCTCACCGCCACCAAGCACCGGCCCGAGATCGACGGCGAGCTCGTCGACATCGGACGGGTCGGCGAGATCACCGACATCGACACCGGCGCGATCGAGGCCCTGCTCGCCGACGGCCGCATCCCGGTCGTCTCGTCGATCGCCCGCAGCCAGGACGACCACCATGTCTACAACGTCAATGCTGATACGGCGGCTGCGGCACTCGCTGCTGCACTGGGCGCCGAGACCCTCATGGTCCTCACGGACGTCGAAGGACTCTACGAGGACTGGCCGAACAGCGACGAGGTGATCAGCCGCCTCACCGCGTCCCAGCTCGAGAAACTCCTGCCGGAGCTGTCCTCCGGCATGGTGCCGAAGATGGAGGGCTGTCTGCACGCCGTACGCAACGGCGTGACCACCGCCCGCGTCATCGACGGCCGGGTCCAGCACTCGATCCTGCTGGAGATCTTCACGGACGAGGGCATCGGCACGATGGTCGTGCCCGACGAACAGGGGGAGTCGTGACCAACGCAGAACTCACCGCACGGTGGCAGGGCGCGCTGATGAACAACTACGGCACGCCGCGCCTGCCCCTCGTACGCGGCGAGGGCCCGAAGGTCTGGGACGCCGAGGGCACGGAGTACCTCGACTTCGTCGGCGGCATCGCGACCAACGCCCTCGGCCACGCCCACCCGGCGATCGTCGGGGCCGTCAGCCGGCAGATCGGCTCCCTCGGCCACATCTCCAACTTCTTCATGGCCGAGCCGACCGTCGCCCTCGCCGAGCGGCTCCTCCGGCTCTTCGGCCGGGACGGCAGGGTCTTCTTCTGCAACTCCGGCGCCGAGGCCAACGAGGCCGCCTTCAAGATCGGCCGGCTCACCGGGCGGACCCACGTCGTCGCCACCGAGGGCGCCTTCCACGGCCGTACGATGGGCGCCCTCGCGCTCACCGGACAGCCCGGCAAGCGGGAGCCGTTCCAGCCGCTGCCCGCCGACGTCACCCACGTGCCCTTCGGCGACGCGCAGGCACTGGCCGCCGCGGTCACCGAGGAGACGGCCCTGGTGATCATCGAGCCCATCCAGGGCGAACTCGGTGTCGTCGTCCCGCCCGCCGGCTACCTGAAGGCGGCCCGCGCCATCACCGCCGCCACCGGCGCGCTGCTCGTCCTCGACGAGGTGCAGACCGGCATCGGCCGTACCGGGCACTGGTTCGAGTACCAGGCCCACGAGGGCGTCCTGCCGGACGTCGTCACCCTCGCCAAGCAACTCGGCGGCGGCCTGCCGCTCGGCGCCACCGTCGCCTTCGGCCGCGCCGCCGACCTGCTCCGGCCCGGCCACCACGGCACGACCTTCGGCGGCAACCCGGTCGCCTGCGCCGCCGGACTCGCCGTTCTCGACACCATCGAGGACGAGGGACTGCTGGAGAACGTCAAGCGGCAGGGCGAGAAACTCCGCGACGGGATCGAGGGGTCCGGCCACGCCTTGATCGACCATGTCCGGGGCTCGGGCCTCCTCCTGGGTATCGTGCTCACCGAGCCGCTCGCGCCCCAGGTGCAACAGGCGGCTCAGGACGCCGGATTCCTCGTGAACGCGCCCGCCCCCGATGTCGTACGGCTGATGCCGCCGCTGAACCTCGGCGACGACGCGGTGGACGCCTTCCTCGGGGCGCTGCCCGGCATCCTGGACCAGGCCGGTACGGCGGGCGGGGAAGGACGATCCGGGGAATGAGACGACGATGAGCCAGGAGCAGGACCAGGGGCAGCAGGCCGGGCCCGCCGTGCCGCAGACGCGCACCGCACGCCACCGCCGGATCGTGGACATCCTCAACCGGCAGCCGGTGCGGTCGCAGAGCCAGCTCGCGAAGCTGCTCGCGGACGACGGGCTGAGCGTCACCCAGGCGACGCTGTCGCGGGACCTGGACGAGCTGAACGCGGTGAAGATCCGCAACAACGACGGTGACCTGATCTACGCGGTGCCGAGCGAGGGGGGGTTCCGCACCCCCCGGGCGCCGCTGGGGGAGTCCGCCAAGGAGGAGCGGATGCGGAGGCTGTCGCAGGAGCTGCTGATCTCCGCGGAGGCCTCCGCGAACCTGGTCGTCCTGCGGACCCCGCCCGGTGCGGCCCAGTTCCTGGCGTCGGCCATCGACCAGGCGGAACTCCACGACATCCTCGGCACGATCGCCGGCGACGACACGCTGCTGCTGATCAGCCGGGAACCGACGGGAGGTCAGGCCCTGGCGGACCACTTGCTCCGCCTGGCCCAGAACGGCCACTGATCGCTCCGCGGGTTTCCGGTACGCCCCCTGCGGGCCGTCTGCGGCCGGTCGCGCAGTTCCCCGCGCCCCTGGGGGAACTGCAGTACTCCCGACTGAGGGGCCCCGCAGCCACGTCCCCACCCCGCAGCCTCCGCCCCGTAGCCACGGCCCCGTGCCGTAGCCACGTCCCCACCCCGCAGCCACGGCCCCGTGCCGCAGCCGCGGGCAGTCGTGCCGCTGGGGCGGCACGGGTGGGCGCGGCGGCACCTCGCGAACGCGGTGAGTGAAACCGTTGCCTCAGCCGCAGCGCCGCTCACTCAGGAGCGCCGCTCACCCCAGCCACCCCGCCAGCCCCCCGGTGCACCGCACCTCGTCGCCCGCCGTGATCAGCAGCGCCTCGACGCCCGGGAGGGACTCCAGCCACCGCAGCCCCTCCCGCGACCCCATCGCGAACGCCGCCGTGGCCCAGCAGTCCGCCCACGTCAGGCGAGGGGCCACGACCGTCACCGCGACCAGGTCGGTCACCGCGGAGCGACCCGTGCGCGGGTCGACGATGTGATCGCCCCGCTCGGCCGTGCCGGACGTCGCCACAGCCAGTTCCGAGGCCCCGGCCGCGGAGACGACGGCGGCGAGACCGCCCGGACGCAACGGGTCCGACACCCCCACCCGCCACGGCCGCCCCGCCCCCGGCGCCCCCAGCAACTGGACGTCCCCGCCCCCGTTGACACTCACCCCCGTCACCCCCGCGACAGCGAGCCGCCGCGCCGCCCGCTCCGTGGCCCAGCCCTTCACCACGCCCGTCGGATCGAGCCGCCCCCGGTAACGCGGACTGAACCAGCCCTCACTCACCCGCTCCGCCTCCGCCGCCAGCTCCAGCACCTCGGCGACCTCGGCATCGCACTCCCCGACGCTCAGCTCACCCCGCGCCAGCCGGGAGACCTGGCTGTCGTCGCGGTACGTGCTGAACACCTCGTCGACCCGGTGCAGCCCCGCGACCGCCTCCTCCAGCGCCGCGCGCACCGCAGCGGGTTCCCCGCCGCGGACGTCGAGGGAGAAGACGGTCCCCATCGTCTCCTCCGCGTGACGCACCGCGGCGGGAGCCCCGGCCGGCTCGGCCACCGTGTCAGCCACCGGCCTTGTCCAGCGCCGACTGAAGCGACTGTTTGTACCCCGCGCTCGTGTACGTGGCCCCCGACACCGCGTCGATCCCCGCGTCGCCGGCCGCCACCGCCGCCTGGTTGAGCTTCGGCACCGCGTCGGAGTTGACCTGGTCGCTCTGCCCGCCCTCGGGCCTCCGCACCGCCTCCGCCTTGGTGATCTTCCCGCCGCTGACGGTGATCCGCACCTGTACCGGCCCGTACTGCGTCTGCGCCACGTCCCCGGTGACGGTCCGCGCCTGCGCGCTCCCGGCACCGTCCGATCCGGAAGACCCCGAGGACCCCGGGGACCCGGCCGCCCGCGCCTTGTCCAGCGCCGACTGCAACGACTTCTTGTACCCGGAACTCGTATAGGTCGCCCCCGACACCGCGTCGATCTCCGCGCTCTGCGCCGCGACGGCCGCCTGGTTGAGCCTGGGCACGGCGTTGGAGGTGATCTGGTCGCTCCGCCCGCCCTCGGGCGCCTGCACCGCCTCGGCCTTGGTGATCTTCCCGCCGCTCACCGTCAGCCGGACCTGCACCGCGCCGTACCGGGTCCGCGCCGCGTCACCGGTGACGGTGCCGTTCCCGATGGGCTGGGCGGCTCCGCCCTGCGGCGACTGGGCCGCCGCGGGCGGGACCGCGCCGCCGGCCGCGGCGGCCGAGCCGGGGTCGGACGCCGGCTTCAGCGACAGCAGCAGCACGATGCCGGACACGGTGGCGGCGGTCGCGAGCACGGCACGCCGGACGGGGTGACTCTTCTTCACCTGGAACCTCCGAGGAAGCCCTGGGCTTCAGCCCGGGGGTGATGCGGACGTCGGGTGAGCAGACCGAGGCGTGCGATTTCGCCCGGAAGGCGACAGACCGTCCTCAGGCCCGGGCAGGATGACTGTCGTGCGGTGCGAGAACCAGGCACACGCAACTCCTTTGTCTTAACGGGCAACCGGGCAGGTTCCGTCCCGGCTGGTGCCGAGAGCGTCAGACTCTTTCGTTCGCTGAGCGGATGAGCTGCTTGAGCCAGGAATCCCCTGCTCCGACTGGGGAGGGTTCAAATCTCGAACGACTCGTGATGGATACGCCGGGCGGGGACTCCCGCCTCGCGCAGCGCTTCGTACACCGACTGCGCGAACCCGGGCGGACCGCACATGAACACGTCGTGGCGGTCGACGTCCGGGATCTTCCGCCGCAGGCTCTCCGCCGAGATGTCCGGGCGCTCCCCGTCAGGGCTGTTCACCGCGTACATCAGCCGGGCGCCCCGCTCGTCGGCGATCTTCGCCAGCTCGCCCCACAGCGCCAGGTCCTGCGTGCTGTTGGCCCGGTACAGCAGCGTGATGTCACCGGAGGCGCCGGGCAGCGTCTCGAACAGCGCCCGCATCGGGGTGATCCCCACTCCGCCCGCCACCAGCAGCACCTTGCCCCGGCTGCGGCGCTGCGCGGTCAGCGCCCCGTAGGGGCCCTCCGCCCACACCTTCGTGCCGGGCTCCAGCTCACGCAGCCGTGAGGTGTGGTCGCCGATCGCCTTGACCGTGATCCGCAGCATGTCCGGGCGGGGCGCCGCCGACAGCGAGTACGGGTGGGAGCTGAACCGCATGCCCGGCGCCTTGAACCGCCAGCGGAAGAACTGCCCGGCCTCCGCGCCCATCCGGTGCAGCCTGCGCCCGCCGATCAGCACGGACACGATGCCCGGCGTCTCCTCGACGACCGCCTCGACCCGCATCCGGTGCCGCATGTTCAGCCGTACCGGGGTGATGATCCGGTACCACAGGACCAGCGCGGTCACGACGCCGTACAGCCCGTACCAGAAGGTCTTCGCGGTCGGCTCGACGGCGAACTCGTTGCCGGTGGTGATCTGGTGCCAGAACGTCAGGAAGACCGACGCGTACGTCAGCAGGTGCACGTGGTACCAGCCGTCGTACGGCAGCCGGCGCCGGACCGGGCCGATGGAGAGGAAGGCGATGACGAACAGCAGACCGGTGCCGATGGCGGCCTTGCCCATGTCCGGCAGCGTGTTGATGGAGGTGATGGTCTGCTGCACGATGTCGCCGAGGCTCCTGCCCGCCTGGCGGGCGTAGCCCCACATGATCAGGAAGACGTGCGCGATCACCAGGCTGACGGTGTAGCGGCCGCTCATCGCGTGCCAGCGGGCGACCCGGTCCGAACCCACCCGGCGCTCCAGCGCGGGCACCCGCGCCATCTGGAGCACCACCAGGGCCATCAGATAGCCGGCGAGCAGACCGGTGATCCGGCCCGCGGCGACGATCTTCCCGGTGGTGTCCGCGATGGACGGCGTGCTGGTCCACCACAACCACAGCACGGCCACCGCGCCCGCGCCGACGGCGAGCAGCAACGGCACGGCGGGGGAGCGGCGCGGACGGATGCGCCGCATCGTCTGGCGGCGGGCGGCACGGCCGCCGGCGAGCGTGGTGGTCACGGTTCCTCCGTGGGACTTGGCCCTTGGCCCACAGATACGTGCCGTCACGCAGGAGTGTTCAGAGGGAATTCGCGGTTCAGCAGCGGCGGTTCAGTAGCGAGTGATCGCCGTGCGCCCGCTCTCCGTCCCGATCGCGATGTGCGGTCCCCGCGCGGGATCGGCCCAGCGCAGGATCTTCCGCATCGCCGTCCTCGGCACGGACACGCATCCCGCCGTCGCCCCGCGCCCGTTGACGTGCAGGAAGATCCCGGCGCCCCGGCCGCGCACCGGGCGGTGGTAGTTGAAGCCGACGACGAGGGCATGGGCGTACTGCGCGCGGTAGCCGATCAGGTGCTCGGCCCGGGCGGCCCGGCAGTCGGCCGCGCGGGGTTCGGTCCAGCGGTTGTAGGAGCGCGAGTCGTTGTCCTGGCACCACCAGGAGTTCCGCCGCACCGGACGGTACGTGTACGCCGTCCCGCGCGGCGCCGCCTCGATGCCGAAGGCGTACGGCATCCCGTACAGCCCGGTCGGTGTCGTGTCCGTGCCCTGCCGCCGGGCTGTGCCCTCGGTGAGCCCGTTCGCCCCGAAGCGGGCCGGCGCGGAACCGGCCGCCACCCAGCGGCCGTCCTCGCGGTCCCACCAGGTGACCGTGCCGGTCGTGGAGCCGGTGCCCGGTGCCACCGCGGTGATCAGCTGGGTGCCGCCCCCGGTGTCCGCCATCCGGTCCGGCAGCGGCGCGGACGGCCGGCCGGCGCCGAGCAGGAGCAGGGACAGGGAGACGAGTACGGCGGCGGGGACGGCACCTGGGCGCATGGCTCAGACGGTAGAGGGGGGCAGCGGCAACGGCAGCCCGGGGAGTCCGTCCAGGCTGGTCGCGATGTACTCCTTCTTGGTGAAGTACGCGTCGAGCGAGGCGTCGTCCTCCCGCGCGAACCGCTTCGCGTGCAGGTCCCGTTCGCTCTCGTACGCCATGAAGGGCACCCCGTATCCGCAGGTGTCCCGGATCAGTTCGGCCGTCACGACGACGACGGCACGCAGGCCGTGGAGCGAGGGGTCGATGCCGGGGAAACGGGTGAGCAGTTCCCCGAAGCGGGGGTCGTCCCGGAAGACGGGCTCCCCGCGCCCGTGCACGCGCACGATGTTCGGCGGCCCCTGGAACGCGCACCACATCAGGGTGATCCGGCCGTTCTCCCGCAGATGGGCGATGGTCTCGGCGTTGGAGCCGGCGAAGTCGAGGTAGGCGACGGTGAGTTCGTCGAGGATCGCGAAGGACCCCTTGAGCCCCTTGGGCGAGAGGTTGACCGTGCCGTCGGCGGACAGGGGGGCGGTGGCGGTGAAGAAGACCGGCTGTTCCTCGATGAAGGTGCGGAGGCGGCCGTCTATGCGCTCATAGGTCTTTCCCATGTCCACCGATTATGGGACCAGATCTTTCGTTTGTCTAAGCAATTGGCGGCCGGCCGGGGAAATACCGTGGCCGCCCCGGCCGGCGCTTGTACGGGGCGGCCACAGCGCCTGTCACCTCACTCGGTGAGTGTGCAGGCGGCCAGGGAGTCCAGCCCGGAGGGGCGTTCGGCGGTGCGGCCGATGGCGGTGGCGATGCGGTTGATGGCGGCGACGCGCTTGTCCTCGAGGGGGCCGAGGATGGCGTTCCGGACGAAGTCGGGTCCGCCCTGTCCGACGGTGTCGACGAGGCGCTGGTCGGCTTCGGCGATCTGCTTGTCGAGGTCGCCGAGGTTGCGGTCGACCTCGGCCTGCGCGGAGGCGGGGATCGCGGGCAGTTCGGGGGCCACGTCCGGGCAGGAGATCGTGCCCGGTCCCGCCAGCGTCCGGGCGTCCGCGTCGCCGCCGTCCCCGGACGACTCACCGGCGAGTGCGGAGCCGGCGATCACCGCGCCGGACAGCGCCAGCGCGGCGGCGCCGCCGATGAAGCCGACGCGGCGCTTGTTGTACTTCGGAAGGGCCCTGGACATGCGGATGCCTCACTCGGGTCGGGGTGTCACGGGTGTCTGTCGTGCTGTCTCGATCGGTCCGACGCGGCGCCTGCGTCCGGCGACAAGTACGCGAAAGCGGTTTCCGATGTTCAACCCGGCCCCGGATTCGCGAGCAGATTGACGATTCATGCGGACTACTGCATACTCATGCATGTCAGCGAATGCACTGTAAGGAGAAACCCGTGACCGAGCGCGTCGTACTCGCCTACTCGGGCGGTCTGGACACCTCCGTCGCCATCGGCTGGATCGCCGAGGAGACGGGCGCCGAGGTCATCGCCGTTGCGGTCGACGTCGGCCAGGGCGGCGAGGACCTGGACGTCATCCGCAAGCGCGCCATCGCCTGCGGTGCCGTCGAGGCCGAGGTCGCGGACGCCAAGGACGAGTTCGCCGAGGAGTACTGCCTCCCGGCGATCAAGGCCAACGCCCTCTACATGGACCGCTACCCGCTGGTCTCCGCGCTGTCCCGCCCGACGATCGTCAAGCACCTCGTCGCCGCCGCGCAGAAGCACGGCGCCACCACCGTCGCCCACGGCTGCACCGGCAAGGGCAACGACCAGGTCCGCTTCGAGGCCGGCATCGTCGCCCTCGCCCCCGACCTGAAGTGCATCGCCCCGGTCCGCGACTACGCCATGACCCGCGACAAGGCCATCGCCTTCTGCGAGGCCAAGGGCCTGCCGATCGCGACCACCAAGAAGTCCCCGTACTCCATCGACCAGAACGTCTTCGGCCGCGCCGTCGAGACCGGCTTCCTCGAGGACATCTGGAACGCGCCGATCGAGGACGTGTACGAGTACACGCAGAACCCCGCCGTGGCGCGCGAGCCCGACGAGGTCGTCATCACCTTCAAGGAAGGCGTGCCGGTCGCCATCGACGGCAAGCCCGTCACCGTCCTCCAGGCGATCCAGCAGCTCAACGAGCGCGCCGGCGCCCAGGGCATCGGCCGGATCGACATGGTCGAGGACCGCCTCGTCGGCATCAAGTCCCGCGAGGTGTACGAGGCCCCCGGCGCGATCGCCCTGATCACCGCCCACCAGGAGCTGGAGAACGTCACCGTCGAGCGCGAGCTCGCCCGCTACAAGCGGCAGGTCGAGCAGCGCTGGGGCGAACTGGTCTACGACGGCCAGTGGTTCTCCCCGCTCAAGCGTGCCCTGGACGGCTTCATCACCGAGGCGAACCAGCACGTCAACGGTGACATCCGGATGACCCTGCACGGTGGCCGCGCCGTCGTCACCGGCCGGCGCTCGGAGTCGTCGCTGTACGACTTCAACCTGGCCACGTACGACACGGGCGACACGTTCGACCAGGCGGCGGCGAAGGGCTTCATCGACATCTACAGTCTGTCGGCGAAGATCGCCGCGAAGCGGGATCTGGCCTGACCGGTCAGGTTGTCGCTGTGGGCGCGGGGAGCTGCGGGCCCGTTGTGGCTGGTCGCGCCCACGCGGCGGAGCCGCATATCGACACCGCCCCGCGCCCCTTTCAGGGGCGCGTTACATCACCATCTTCGAGGAGCGCAGCTAGTGAGCAGCAACAGCGGTGACGTACGGCTCTGGGGCGGCCGTTTCGCCGACGGTCCCGCCGAGGCCCTGGCGAAGCTGTCCGCGTCCGTCCACTTCGACTGGCGGCTCGCGCCCTACGACATCGCCGGCTCGCGCGCCCACGCCCGCGTGCTGCACACGGCGGGGCTGCTCACCGAGGACGAGCTGACCCGGATGATCGCCGGCCTCGACCAGCTCGAAGCGGACGTCGCCGACGGCTCCTTCACCGGCACCATCGCCGACGAGGACGTGCACACCGCCCTGGAGCGCGGCCTGCTGGAGCGCCTCGGCCCCGACCTCGGCGGCAAGCTGCGCGCCGGCCGGTCCCGCAACGACCAGGTGGCCACCCTCTTCCGCATGTACCTGCGCGACCACGCCCGCGTCGTCGGCGGTCTGATCGCCGACCTCCAGGACGCGCTGACCGGCCTCGCCGAGGCCCACCCGGACGTGGCCATGCCCGGCCGCACCCACCTCCAGCACGCCCAGCCGGTGCTCTTCGCCCACCACGTCCTCGCCCACGTCCAGGCGCTGTCCCGGGACGCGGAGCGGCTGCGCCAGTGGGACGAGCGCACGGCGGTGTCGCCGTACGGCTCGGGCGCGCTCGCCGGTTCCTCCCTGGGCCTGGACCCGGAGGCCGTCGCCGAGGACCTCGGGTTCGAGCACGGCAGCGCGGCCAACTCCATCGACGGCACGGCCTCCCGCGACTTCGTCGCCGAGTTCGCCTTCATCACCGCGATGATCGGCGTGAACGTCTCCCGGATCGCCGAGGAGATCATCATCTGGAACACGAAGGAGTTCTCCTTCGTGACCCTGCACGACGCCTTCTCCACCGGCTCGTCGATCATGCCGCAGAAGAAGAACCCGGACATCGCCGAGCTGGCACGCGGCAAGTCGGGCCGCCTCATCGGCAACCTGACCGGCCTGATGGCCACCCTCAAGGCCCTGCCGCTCGCCTACAACCGCGACCTCCAGGAGGACAAGGAGCCGGTTTTCGACTCCATCGACCAGCTGGAGGTCCTGCTCCCCGCCTTCACCGGCATGATGGCCACGCTCACCGTGCACCGCGAGCGCATGGAGGAACTGGCCCCGGCCGGCTTCTCCCTCGCCACCGACATCGCCGAGTGGCTGGTCAAGCAGGGCGTGCCGTTCCGCGTCGCGCACGAGGTGGCCGGCGAGTGCGTCAAGGTCGCCGAGTCCGAGAACAAGGAACTGGACGAACTCACCGACGAACAGTTCGCCAAGATCTCCACCCACCTCACCCCGGACGTCCGCTCGGTCCTCAACGTCCCCGGCGCCCTCGCCTCCCGTGACGGCAGGGGCGGCACGGCCCCGAGCGCGGTCGCGGTCCAGCTGGCAGAGGTGAAGGCGAACGTGGCGGCCCAGCACGAGTGGGCGACGGCGAAGCAGCGGTAGGGCAGCATCCCTCAGGGGCGCGGGGCTGTACCGATGTGAGGCTCCGCCGCGTGGGCGCGACAAGCCGCGACGGCGCCGCACTCGCCGAACCACCGCACGACCCGAGCTCCGAGGCGCCCCAGTTGGCCGGGCGGAGTGACACCGCGGGTTACGTTGGTCGGGAACCGTACCGGTCCCGACCAACGGAGCCCGCGATGCCCTTCGCCCGACTGGCAACAGCGACAACCCCCACCTGCCACCTCGGCCTCGGCCTCGCCGCCATCGGCCGCCCCGGCTACATCAACCTCGGCCGGAACGCCGACCTCGGAGAAGACCGCGGCGTCGAGACGCTGCGCACCCGCAGCCACGAACTCCTCGACGCCGCCTACGCCCAGGGCGTCCGCTACTTCGACGCCGCCCGCTCCTACGGCCGCTCCGAGGAGTTCCTCGCCGACTGGCTGAAGAAGAGGACCGACGTCGACGACGTCGTCATCGGCAGCAAATGGGGTTACACCTACACCGCCGACTGGGCCACCGACGCCGAGCGGCACGAGGTCAAGGACCACTCCCTCACGGCGTACGAGCGTCAGCGCGCCGAGACCGAGGAACTGCTCGGCGACCGGCTCGACCTCTACCAGATCCACTCGGTGACCCCCGAGAGCCCCGCCCTCACCGACAAGGAGCTGCACGCCCGGCTCGCGGAGGCGGCCGGGCAGGGCCTCACCGTCGGCTTCTCCACCAGCGGCCCGGCCCAGGCGGACGCCATCCGCGCCGCCCTCGCCGTCACGGTCGACGGCGAGCCCCTCTTCCGTACCGTCCAGTCGACGTACAACGCCCTGGAGACCTCCGCCGGGCCCGCGCTCGCCGAGGCCCGTGACGCCGGGCTCACCGTGATCGTCAAGGAGGGCATGGCCAACGGCCGGCTCGCCGCCGCGAACGCCCCGGAGGCGCTGCGGACCGTCGCCGAGGAGACCGGGCTCGGCTGTGACGCCGTCGCCCTCGCGGTGGTCCTGCGGCAGCCGTGGGCCGGTGTGGTCCTCTCCGGCGCGGCCACCACCGCCCAGCTCGCCTCCAACCTGCACGCCGCCGCCGTCGACCTCACCGACGACCAGGTGTCCCGTCTCGCCGCCCTGGTCGAGGAGCCCCGGGCCTACTGGGAGCGGCGCGGAGAGCTGCCCTGGCACTGAGGCACCCAGCCGTTCATCACACGACAGCCATGAGACCCGTACGCCTCGAATGAGACATCAATGTCTCACGTGGGGTACGGTTGTCTCATGGCTGTCGATCGTGACCATGTGCTGCGCAGTGCCGCCGCCCTGCTGACCCGCAAATCCACCGCGACCATGGACGAGGTCGCCAAGGCCGCCGGGATCAGCCGCGCCACCCTGCACCGGCAGTTCGCCGGGCGGGACGCGCTGGTGCGGGCACTGGAGGCGCTCGGGATCGCCGAGTGCGAGGCCGCCCTGACCGCGGCCCGGCCCGACGAGGGGCCCGCCGCCGACGCCGTACGACGCCTGGTCGCCGGAATCGAACCGCACGCCCCCCTGCTCGCCTTCCTCTACACCGAGAACCAGCTGTTCGAGGGCGAGGAGCAGAACCAGGGCTGGGCCGCGATCGACGAGCGCGTCGCCGCGCTGTTCCGGCGCGGCCAGGCGAGCGGGGAGTTCCGCATCGACCTCACCCCGGCCTGGCTCACCGAGGCGCTCTACGGACTGCTCGCCTCCGCCGCCTGGGCGGTGGCCGAGGGCCGGGTCGCCCCCAAGGACTTCACCCACATGATCGTCGAGCTGCTGCTCGGCGGCGTACGGCGCCCGGACGCCCCGGCGCGAAGGAAGGAATCATGACCAGCGCCCTGCGGCCCGAGACCACGACCGGGACGGTGAAGCGGCCGGGCCGGTGGCTCGCGCTCTCCGTCCTGGTGCTCGCCGTGCTGCTGGTGGCCGTGGACGCGACCGTCCTCGGCCTCGCCACCCCGTACATCAGCGAGGACCTCGCCCCCACCGGCACCCAGCTGCTGTGGATCGGAGACGTCTACTCGTTCGTGATCGCCGGGCTGCTCGTCTCCATGGGCAGCCTCGGCGACCGCGTCGGCCGCAAGCGGATCCTGCTCTGCGGCGCCACCGCGTTCGGCGCGATATCCGTGCTCAACGCCTACGCGCACACGCCCGAGGCGCTGATCCTCGCGCGCGCCCTGCTCGGTGTCGCCGGCGCCACCCTGATGCCGGCCACCCTCGCCCTGATCCGCAACCTCTTCCACGACCCGCGCGAACGCAGCCTCGCCATCGGCGTCTGGGGCGCGACCGCCTCCGCGGGCACCGCCGTCGGGCCGGTCCTCGGCGGCTTCCTGCTCGAACACTTCTGGTGGGGCTCGGTCTTCCTGATCAACCTGCCCGTGATGGCCGTCCTGGTGGCCGTCGGCGTCAAGCTGCTCCCCGAGTCCCGCACCCCGGCCCCCGGCCCCTGGGACCTGGCCAGTGTCGTCCTGTCCCTGGTCGGCATGGTCGGCGTCGTGTACGCGGTGAAGGAGACCGCGAGCCACGGCTTCGCCCGGTCCGCCCTGGCCGCCGGACTGCTGGGCGCGGGCGCCCTGTACGGCTTCGTACGCCGCCAGCTCACCCTCCCGGTCCCGCTGCTGGACATGCGGCTGTTCCGCCACCGCGGGTTCAGCGGAGCCGTGCTCGCCGATCTGCTGACCATCCTCGGTCTGTCCGGGCTGGTTTTCTTCCTCTCGCAGTACCTGCAACTCGTGCAGGGCAGGCGTCCGTTGGAGGCGGGACTGGCCGAACTGCCCGCCGCGGTCGGCGCGGTGGCGGCCGGACTGCTCGCCGGCCGGGCCGCCCGGCGCTGGTCGGTGCGCTCGGTCGTCGCCGGGGGACTGGCGGCCATCGGTCTCGCCCTGGCCGCGCTGACGGTCATCGGACAGTCCACCGGATACCCCCTGCTCGGGGCGGCACTGCTGGTGGTCGGCCTGGGCGCCGGTTTCTCCTTCACGGTGACCGCCGACGTGATCCTCTCCAGCGTGCCCAAGGAGCAGGCGGGCGCCGCCTCCGCCGTCTCCGAGACGGCGTACGAACTCGGCGCGGCCCTCGGCATCGCCGTGCTCGGCTCCATAGTGACCGGCGTCTACCGCGGCTTCACGGGCCCGGCGGGCACCCCGGCGGAGGCCCACGAGTCCCTGGGCGGCGCGCTGGAAGCGGCGTCCCACCTGCCCGCCGGTATCGCCGAGCCGATGCTCGATGCGGCCCGCCAGTCCTTCGTGGACGGCCTCACCCTGGCAGCGGGCACAGGAGCAACAGTCCTGCTGGCAGCGGCGGCAGCATCATGGTTCATGCTCCGGGACCAACGGCTCTGAAGGAGTGGGGACCTTGGAGTCAACGGCTGAACGGCCAACCCAAAGGGGCGCGGGACTGTTTCAATATGCGGCTCCGCCGCGTGGGCGCGACCAGCCACAACGCACCCGCGCCCGAAAGGCGACCCAAGCCCGCCCCTCCCCCTGCAAAGCTCGCGCTACGCCGCCTTCGCCTTACTGGCGTACATGTCCACGTACTCCTGCCCGGACAGCCGCATGACCTCGGTCATCACCGAGTCGGTCACCGCCCGCAGCACATACCGGTCACGCCCCATCCCGTCGTACCGGGAGAACTCCATCGCCTCACCGAAACGAACCGTCACCTTGCCCGGCCGGGGCAGACCCGCACCCCCCGGCTGCAGCTTGTCCGTGCCGATCATCGCGAACGGCACGACCGGCGCGCCGGTCATCAGGGTGAGCCGGGCGATGCCGGTACGGCCCCGGTACAGCCGGCCGTCGGGGGAGCGGGTGCCCTCCGGGTAGATACCGAAGATCCGGCCCTCCTCCAGCACCCGGCGCCCGGTCATCAGCGCCGCCACCCCGCCCCGGCCGCCGTCGCGGTCGACCGGGACCATGCCGACGCCGGTGAAGAACCACGCCATCAGCCGCCCCTTGAGGCCCTTGCCGGTGACGTACTCGTCCTTGCCGATGAAGACGACCTGACGGTCGCAGACGAGCGGCAGGATCATCGAGTCGATGAACGTCAGGTGGTTGCCGGCCAGGATGACGGGACCGTCGCCCGGGATGTTCTCCGCGCCCTCCACCTGTGGGCGGAACATCAGGCGCATGATCGGACCGAGCACTGCCTTGATGAGCGCGAAGCGGGACAACGGGCCCTCCGGTGGGAAACGGACGTGGGTTCATGCCGTACGAGTCTGTGCAGGTGAGGACATTACTCGCGGCCCGGGGGGTTGCGCACATCGAGATCGCGGGAGTTCACCGAGGTCTTACTCACTCTTGACCCGGGTTCACCTGCGGTGGCCCTTCCGTAGCCGGTGAGCAACACGGCCGTCACACTGTGACGCAACTCGCCCGGGCCGGGCCCGGGACCGCACACCGCACGCGTGCCCCTCCCCGCCCGGCCCAACCGGACGAGCCGTCACATCCCCGCCGGAATACGACAGGCGTACGTCATTCGCATGAGGGGCGTACGTCACGCGACATCACCCGTGTGTTCGGCCCGGGGTCTCCCGTGCGTCATCCGCACGCACCTACGATCGCCCCGCACCGGACGAGCCGACACCAGGAGGACCCTCATGGCAACGCGGGAGTCGAACGAACAGACGGGCGGAACCGGACGGCGGGCCCTCCTCGGCGCGGCGGTGCTCGGCGCCTCCGGATCGGTCCTGGCCCTGGGCGGCACGGCGAGAGCCGCCGGCGCCCGGCACGGCGGCCGGGGGCTGAAGAGCCTGCCCGTCCCCACCATCGTGGGCCACCGCGGGGCCAGCGGTTACCGGCCCGAGCACACCCTCGGCGCCTACCAGCTCGCCCTCGACATGGGCGCGGACATCGTCGAGGCCGGCGACCTCGTCCCCACCAGGGACGGCCACCTCGTCTGCCGGCACGAACCGGAGATCGGCGGCACCACGGACGTCGCCGACCACCCCGAGTTCGCCGGCCGCCGGACCACCAAGACGCTGGACGGCGCCTCCGTCACCGGCTGGTTCACCGAGGACTTCACCCTCGCCGAGCTGAAGCGGCTGCGCGCCGTCGAGCGCATCCCCGCCAACCGCCCGCACAACACCCTCTACAACGGCCGTTGGGAGATCCCCACCTTCGAGGAGGTGCTGCGCTGGCAGGACGAGCAGACCCGCAGGCGCGGCAAGCAGGTCTGGATCTACCCCGAGCTCAAGCACCCCACCTACTTCCGCGGGCTGGGGCTGGACCTGGAGGAGCGAGTCGCCGAGCTGCTGCGCCGGCACGGCAAGGACGACAAGAACGCGCCGGTCATTCTCCAGTCCTTCGAGCCGACCAGCGTCGAGCGCCTGAACAAGCTGGTCGACAACCCCCTCGTCGTCCTCCTCTCCGGCGCCACCACCCGCCCCTGGGACTTCGTCGAGACGGGTGACCCGCGCACCGTCGCCGACCTCGTCACCCGCAGGGGCCTGCGCGAGATCGCCGGCTACGCCCAGGGCATCGGCCCCACCCTCGACCTGGTCATCCCGCGCGACGCGGCCGGCCGGCTCACCGAGCCGACCACGCTGGTGCGGGACGCCCACCGCGCGGGACTGATCCTGCACCCCTACACCCTGCGCAACGAGAACCCCTTCCTGCCCGCCGACTTCCGCGAGGGCACCGACCCCGACGCCTACGGCGACGTCTTCGGCGCCTACCGGACGTACTTCGCCACCGGCATCGACGGCGTCTTCACCGACAACCCGGACACCGGACTGCTGGCCCGCGAGGAATTCGTCAACGGCTGACCTGCTTTGCCCCGGTAGGGGGGATTTCGGGCCGCTCCGGGCAACCCTGCCCGGAGCGGCCGAGTCGTTGCGCGTATGACACACGAGCCGGTCATGGCGTACGAACTGGTCGCCTCCCTGCGTCCGCTGCTCACCGCGGAGGCCGCCGCCGAGGCGCCCGGCTCCGGGGCCGAACCGGGTGACCTGGAACAGGCGGTGTGGCTGCGCCTCCTGGAGCGTCTCGGCACCTGCGGTCCGCCGTCCGACCCTCCGGGCTGGATCCGCCGGGCCGTCCGTGCGGAGGCCCGCCGCGTCCGCCGCCGCGCCCGCCGGGAGGCGGCGTTGACCGGCGACCCCGCCGACACCGGCCACCACGGTCCCGAAGGTCTCGCGCTCGCCGCCGCCCGCCGCCGTGCCCTGCGGGACGCCGTGCGACGGCTGCCCGGCCGCTGCCCCGGGCTGATGGAGGCGCTGCTCTCCCCGCGCGACCCGACATACCGGGAGATCGCGGGGGAGTTGGGTATCTCACAGGGCAGTCTCGGTCCGGAACGTTCCAGATGCCTGGGATGTCTGCGTCGTTTGCTCACACAGGAGGTTGCGGCGCGCTGAGGACGGGGATAGGAGTGGGGGACGACAGGTGATCAGGTGAGCGGGAGGCATGCGCACATGGGCATGAGCGTGACCATCTCTGCGGCGGCCGAGCAGGACGCGGAGCAGATCTTCAGGTTGCAGTACCTGTGCTTCCAGAGCGAGGCGGCGCTCTACGGCAACTACCGCATCGACCCGCTCGTCCAGACCCTCGACTCGGTCCGCGAGGAGGTCGCCGCCGACTGCGTCTTCGTCGCCCGCCTCGGCGACGAGATCGTCGGCTCGGTGCACGGCAGGATCACCGAGGAGGGCGCCGCCGCGATCGGCAAGCTCTGCGTCCACCCCCGGCTCCAGGGACACGGCATCGGCGCGCGTCTCCTCCGGGCCGCGGAGTCCGCCCTGGCCGGCGAGCGCGGCGCCAGGACCTTCCGCCTGCACGCCGGGCACCGCAGCGAGAGCAACCTGCGGCTGTACAGCAAGGTCGGCTACCAGCGGGTGGGCACCTCCCAGGGCGCCGACGGCGTACCGATGATCGTCCTGGAGAAGCAGGCGCAGGCCTACGCGACGACCGCCTGATCAGGACGCGGGCCGCTGCCCCCGCTGCCCCGGCCGCGCCTTGCGCAGCCAGTACAGGGCGGTGAGGGGCAGCAGCACCGGGATGAAGAGGTAGCCCATCCCGTAGTCCGACCACACGGTGGCGTCGGGGAACGCGGACGGGTCCACCAGCGTCCAGGTCCCCACGGTCAGTACGCCCACGAGCTCGGCGGCGCAGCACACCAGCGCCGCCCTGCGGGCCGTCTCCCCGCCGCGCACCAGGGTGTAGGTGATGAAGCCGTAGACCACACCGGCCGCCGCCGACAGTGAGTAGGCGAGCGGCGCCCGGTCGAACTCGGCGGCGATCTGGTACGCGGAGCGCGACACCGCGCCGACGACCATCACCCCGTACAGCCACACCAGCAGCAGTCCGGGACCGCCGATCAGCCGCGCCCTGGCCGGCTTCTCCTGCGTCGCGGCCATCTCAGCCTCCCCAGATGTCATAGAGCCGCACCTCGAGCACGGCCAGCACGACACCGCTCGCGGCGACCGTCAGCGAACCCCAGCGGGAGCGCTCGCCCAGCGACATGAAGCCGGCCGCCGGGACGCACGCGAACGCGCCGAGCAGATACGCCACGAAGATCGTCGTGCCCTGCTCCGGCTTCCCGCCCCGGGCCAGCTGCGCGATCCCGACGACCAGCTGCGCCAGCGCCAGCAGCGTGACCACGGCCATCCCGATGAAGTGCCAGTCCTTCGTCGGCTGGTCACGGTAGGCGGCCCACCCGCACCAGGCGCCGAGCAGCAACGCGGCGACACCGGTCACCACCGTCAGGACATCAAGCATGGCAGTGACCCTATTACGCCGGAAAACCCCCGCCGTCCTCGCCCCCGGGAGCGCCGGGCCCGGTGTCCTCCGCGACCAGCCCGGCGGCGACCGCCCACCCGCGGATCCGCGCGTGCGCGCCCGCTTCGGACGCCGGTTCCGGCGTGTACACCGGGCCCGGGGCGGTCTCGATCAGGTGGGCCATCGTCCAGGCGAGCCCGTAGCAGTCGTCCGGCCCGAAGCAGCCGGCCAGGGCCTTCGCCTCGGCGAGGGTCAGCGGGCGCGGTACCGCCTCGAGCTGCCGCGCCCTGCGGTCGATCTCCTCTTCCTCCCCGTCCTCCTGGCCGGGCAGCGGTCCGTCCGCCACGAAGGCGCTCACCTCGGGTCTCATGCCGTGATGATCGCCACGGCCGGGGAATCCGGCAAGGTCCGGCGGGCCCGTAAGGTCGATGGCATGAGCATCCATGCGCAGGCCCTGCTGTTCGACAACGACGGAACCCTCGTCTCCTCCCTCGCCTCCGTGAACCGCTGCTGGACGCGGTGGGCCGTCGAGTACGGGATCACGGCCGAGGAGTTCGGGCGGGTCGAACTGCACGGGCGGCCGGCCGCGGAGATAGCCGCCGATCTGCTGCCCGCCCGTGTCGTGCCGGAGGCCGTCGCGCGGATCGAGGACCTGGAGGTCGAGGACGTACCCAACGGCGGCGTGGAACTGCTGCCGGGCACCGCGGACTTCCTCGCCGCGCTGCCCGCCGAGCGGTGGGCCGTCGTCACCTCCGCCACCCGGCGTCTGGCCGAGGCCCGCCTGGAGGCCGTCGGCATCCTGCCCAAGACCCTGGTCGCCGCCGACGACATCACCCGCGGCAAGCCCGACCCCGAGCCCTACCTCCTCGCCGCCCGCACCCTCGGCGTCGACCCCGCGCACTGCGTCGTCTTCGAGGACGCCCCCGCCGGACTCCAGGCCGGCCGCGCCGCCGGCATGACCACCGTGGCCTTGGCCACAACCCACCGGGCCCACGAGCTGACCGCCGACCTCGTCGTCGAGGACCTCTCGGCCCTGTCCGCACTGGTCACGGACGGGGGAGTGGAGATCTCCGTACGTCCCTGACGTGCGCGCACCGCTGTCCACGGCTGTCCAGAATACGGACAGCCGTGTCCGGTCAGGAGCAAACGTCTGCTTTACTGATCGCATGACCACGACGAGCGACCGCATCCCCGCGACCGAGGCGCCCACGACGCCCGGTGCTCGGTGTATGTGTCGCCGAATGTGCGCCTGACAGAGGGCCCCCGCACCACCTGAGCCTCGCGCCCCGAAGCGAGAGCCCGCTCATGTCCGCCCGCATGCCCCGCATGTGCGACTGAGTCACGCCCCCGCGCGCACGTTTCTCCACGGTCTCCACCGCCACGCCCCACCGAGATCCGTGCCGCCCGGCTGCTTTCGACCCTGAATGCCTCGTGCCCGGCGCCCACGACGCGCCGCGCACTCGACAGTGACGGATACCCACGTGATCACCACCTCGGGCCTCACCAAGGTCTACCGCTCACGCGGCCGCGAGGTCACCGCCCTCGACGGCGTCGACCTGCACGTCCGCGAAGGCGAGGTCTACGGCGTCATCGGCCAGTCCGGCGCCGGCAAGTCCTCCCTCATCCGCTGCGTCAACCTGCTGGAACGCCCCACCTCGGGCACCGTGACCGTGGCCGGCCAGGACCTCACCGCGCTCGCCGGCCGCGGCCCCCGGGCCGGCAGGGAACTGCGGCAGGCGCGCAGCCGTGTCGGCATGGTCTTCCAGCACTTCAACCTGCTCTCCTCGCGCACCGTGCAGGACAACGTCGAACTGCCCCTGGAGATCCTCGGGAAGTCGGGGAAGGAACGTTCCCGCAAGGCGCTGGAACTGCTCGACCTGGTCGGCCTCGGCGACAAGGCCAAGGCCTACCCCGCCCAGCTCTCCGGCGGCCAGAAGCAGCGCGTCGGCATCGCCCGCGCCCTCGCCGGCGACCCCAAGGTGCTGCTCTCCGACGAGGCCACCAGCGCCCTCGACCCGGAGACCACCCGTTCGATCCTGCAGCTCCTGCGCGACCTCAACCGGCAGCTCGGCCTCACCGTCCTGCTCATCACCCACGAGATGGACGTCGTGAAGTCGGTCTGCGACTCGGCCGCCCTCATGGAGAACGGCCGCGTCGTCGAGTCCGGTACGGTCACCGAACTCCTCGCCACCCCCGGCTCCGAACTGGCCTCCGCGCTGTTCCCGGTCGGCGGCGAGGCCTCCGGCGACGACCGCACCGTCCTCGACGTCACCTTCCACGGCGAGAGCGCGACCCAGCCGGTCATCTCCCAGCTCTCACGTACCTACAACATCGACATATCGATCCTCGGCGCCGCCATCGACACCGTCGGCGGCCTCCAGGTCGGCCGGATGCGCATCGAACTGCCCGGCCGCTACGAGGACAACGTCGTCCCCGTCGGCTTCCTGCGCGAACAGGGCCTCCAGATCGACGTCGTGAACCGGGAACAGCCCGCGCTGGTGAAGGAGGGGGCCAAGTGACCTGGACCCAGATGCAGCCGCTGCTCGAACAGGCGTGTACCGAGACGCTGATCATGGTCGGCTGGTCCACCCTGATCGCCGTCGTCGGCGGCCTCCCGCTGGGCATCCTGCTCGTCCTCACCGACAAGGGCGGGCTGCTCCAGAACACCCTGGTGAACAAGGTCATCGGGCAGATCGTGAACATCGGCCGCTCGCTGCCGTTCATCATCCTCATGGTCGCCCTGATGGACTTCACCCGCTCGATCACCGGCACCACCATCGGCAGCGAGGCCGCGATCGTGCCGCTCGCCATCGGCGGCATCCCCTTCTTCGCCCGCCTCGTCGAGATGGCCGTGCGCGAAGTGGACCACGGGCTCGTCGAGGCCGTGCAGGCCATGGGCGGCAACACCTGGACGATCGTCCGCAAGGTCCTCGTCCCCGAGGCGCTGCCCTCGCTGATCGCCAGCACCACCACCACGGTCATCGCCCTCATCGGCTACTCGGCCATGGCCGGCACCGTCGGCGGCGGCGGACTCGGCGACCTCGCCGTCCGCTACGGCTACCAGCGCTTCGAGACCGGCCTGATGTGGATCACCGTCGCGATCCTCGCCGTGGTCATCTCGCTCATCCAGTTCGCCGGCGACTACGCGGCCCGCGCCCTGCACCGCCGCGGCGGCCGCTCCGGCCCCTCGCCCAGGCTCCGGCTCCTGAAGGCCAAGGAGCCCGCCGCGGCCGACATCGGCAAGGTCGCGTAACCCCCGAAGACTCCCCGTAACACCCGACACGGGGCCGCACCACCCAAGGAAAGGCACTTTTCGTGCGTAACACCGCCAAGATCACCGCCGCCGTCCTCGCCACCGGAGCCCTCACCCTCGGGCTCACCGCCTGCGGCTCGGACAAGGACGCCGCCTCCGACACCTCCGGCCCGCTGGTCGTCGCCGCGAGCCCCGTGCCGCACGCCGAGATCCTGACCTTCGTCAAGGACAACCTCGCCGAGAAGGCCGGCCTCGACCTCGAGGTCAAGGAGTTCACCGACTACGTCACCCCGAACACGGCGACCGAGGACGGCTCCGTCGGCGCCAACTTCTTCCAGACCCAGCCGTACCTCGACGACTTCAACAAGAAGAACGGCACCCACATCGTGTCCGTCGTCGACGTGCACCTGGAGCCGCTCGGCCTCTACTCGAACAAGGTCGACAAGGCCGACGCGCTGAAGAGCGGCGCCACCGTCGCGATCCCCAACGACACCGTCAACGAGGGCCGCGCCCTGCAGCTGCTCGCCGCCAACGACCTGATCACCCTCAAGGACGGCGTCGGCACCGCGGCGACCCCCGCGGACATCACCGAGAACCCGAAGAACCTCACCTTCAAGGAGCTGGAGGCGGCCCAGACGCCCCGTTCCCTGGAGGACGTCGACGCGGCGGTCGTCAACGGCAACTACGCCATCGAGGCCGACCTCAAGCCCGCGGAGGACGCCCTCGTCCTGGAAGCCGCCGAGGGCAACCCGAACAACAACCTCCTCGCCGTCAAGGAGGGCCAGGAGGACGACCCGCGCGTGAAGAAGCTCGCCGAGCTCCTCACCTCCCCCGAGGTGAAGAAGTTCATCGAGGACAAGTACGACGGTTCCGTCCTCGCCTCCTTCTGATCCGGCCTCGCGCCACTCACGGGGTCCACTCCGCTACAAGGGGTGGACCCCGTGGTGCGGTTCGGTGCCTTCATGCTGCATGCTGGGCAGTTCAGCAGCACCCGACGGTCTCTCAGGTTACGGAGCGGCGCATGACGAGCACCTTCCCCAACATCTCCATCAGCACGGAGCGGTTGGTGCTGCGTCCCCTCGACACGGACGACGTCCCCGCCCTCGCCGAGATGATGAACGACGAACAGGTCGCCGCCTGGACCGACGTCCCCCGGCCCTTCACCGAGCAGGACGCCCGCACCTGGATCACCGGGCAGGCCCCCGCCGAACGCGCGGCCGGCCACGGACTCGACCTCGCCGTCACCGAGTTCCTCACCCAGCGCCTGGTCGGCGTCATCCGGCTCACCAGGACCAACTGGCACGTACGGTCGACCGAGATGTCCTACATCGTCGCCCCCTGGGCGCGCGGCGAGGGCTACGCCTCCGAGGCCGCGCTCGCCACCGCCCAGTGGCTCTTCGGCGACCAGAAGTTCGAACGCGTCGAACTGCGCACCGCCGCCGACAACACCGCCTCGCAGCAGGTCGCCCAGAAGATCGGCTGCATCAGCGAGGGGGTGCTGAGAGGCGCCTGCATAGCCCACGTCCGCGCCGAGGACGGCGGCTGGAGCGACGTACGCACCGACTTCATCGTATGGAGCCTGCTGCCCGAGGACATCGAGGGCGCGGACGGACAACTGGCCGACACCGGCGGATTCGCCCCGTACACGGACTGGAACTGACCTTCGCACGAGGCACCGGCGGCGCGGTCCCCGGTCGCACCAGGTAGTCTCACGGAGCCCGCCCCGTGGCGGGACAGCCGACGACGACCTGCGCAGACCCCAGGAGACTGACGACGATGGCCGACCGGGTCACGGTGATCGGCTGGGACGGTTCGCCGCTGACCGCGGCGGCCCGCGCCGCGCTGGGCGCCGCCACACTGGTGGCCGGTGCCGCCCACCATCTGGCACTCCCCGAGGTACCCCCCGGCGCCGAGCGCGTCCGGCTCGGCTCCGTCGCCCTCGCCGCCCGCCGCATCGCCGCCCACCGCGGCACCGCGGTCGTCCTCGCCGACGGCGACCCCGGCTTCTTCGGCGTCGTGCGGACCCTGCGCGCACCCGAGTTCGGCCTCGAGGTCGAGGTCGTCCCCGGCGTCTCCTCCGTCGCCGCCGCCTTCGCCCGCGCCGGAATGCCCTGGGACGACGCCCACGTGGTCGTCGCACACCCGCGCACCCTGCGACGCGCGGTGAATGTATGCCGGGCCCACACCAAGGTGGCGGTTCTCACCTCGCCCGGCGCCGGTCCCGCCGAGCTGGGCCTGCTCATGGAGGGCGTCCACCGCACCTTCGTGATCTGCGAGGAACTCGGCACCGAGCGCGAGCGGGTCAGCGTGGTCACCTCCGACAAGGCCGCCGACCACACCTGGCGCGACCCCAATGTCGTCATCGTCGTCGGCGGCCGGGCCGGTGCCGGTGAGTCCGGCGGCTGGCTCGCCGGACGCGACCCCTCCGCCGGCCCGCGCGGCTGGTCGCTGCCGGCCGAGGAGTACGGCGGCGACCTCGGCGAGGGCGAGCGGGAACCGTTGCGCATCTCCCAACTCGCCCGGCTCGGACCTCGGACCGGCGACCTCGTCTGGGACATCGGCTGCGGAAGCGGCGCCTTCGCCACCGAGGCCGCCCGCGCGGGCGCCGCCGTCATCGCCGTCGACAGCGACCCGCACGCCTGCACCCGCACCGAGTCCACCGCCCGCCGGTACGGGGTCCAGCTCCAGATCGTCCACGGCACCGCCCCGCACGTCCTGGAGAACCTCCCCGAGCCGGACGTCGTCCGGGTCGGCGGCGGGGGAGCGGCCGTCGTCTCCGCGGTCGCCGACCGCCGTCCGCAGCGCATCGTCACGCACGCCGCCACCCGCGACGGGGCCGAACTCATCGGCCGGAACCTCGCGGAACACGGCTACCAGGTGGAGTGCGCCCTGCTGCAGTCCGTCGAACTCGACACCAGGGCCTGGACGGAGAAGGAGCGGAGCGTCGCGTTCCTGCTCAGCGGGGTGCTGCCCGCGCGCGGCAACTGATCCGATAGCCGTCCCCGTGATCGGATTGTCCGACCGTGCGAGGTAGGCTGGCCGATCGTTGTACCGCACCCGGACACCCGGCGCTTCGTCGGCCAATGTCCGGAAAGCGCGCCCGTTTTGGGGTGGGTCGTGGTACGGCAGGAACCGGAGGACGCGCAACGTGGCGCAGTCCACAGCGGAACCGTCGCCGATCAAGCTGACGCGACGGCCGTACGGCCGTGAGAATGACGGTGAAGGGCTTTGTCGCCTTTTCCGGACGCGCCGTTCGTGCCGCTGGGGACGCACGCTCGTTCTTCAGTGTGGGGCGGTCGGTGCGCCGTTCCGGGTGAGCTGGTCGTAGGAGCACTAACCGATGGGCGAGGGGTACGCATGACCGACACCGGCCAGGTCCCGGGCGAGGGACTGCCGGAGAACGCAGGCATGGTGGAGCAGCCGGGCGTCCCCGCGCCCGACGCGTACACCTACCTCTCCGACAGTCCCGCCGAGGAAGAAGACCTGCTGCTGCCCGGCGCCCAGAGCGCCTGGGGCAACGAGATCGCCCCGCCCACGCCCGAGCCGGTCGTCGAGACCGTGCACCAGCCGGGCCCGCACGAGATGTCCGGCCGCGACAGCGGCTCGGTCGACCTCGGCGGCGTCCGGCTCCCCGAGCCGCCGCAGCCGGCGCCGCGCCGCCCGCTGCACCTCGGCCCGCCCATCCCCAACGTCAACGCCGGCCCGGTGCGCACCCTCGCCGACCGCGGTCCCGCCGACGTGCCGGCCCGCCAGGCCGGCCCGCCGTCCCTCGGCCCCGAGTACCTCGACGTGCCGCACGCGCGCGAGGCGGCGGTACCGCAGGCCGCGGCTCCCTGGGGCGCGCAGCCCACGGTGGGCGCGGGGGCGGTGGCCGCGGAAACGGTTGTTCCGGCTCCGGAACCGATGGGCGCGGCCCAGGCGGTCGTGACCCGCGTCGCCGCGGAGGCGGGGGCGGGGGCGGTGCAGCAGGACACCGGGGGTGCCGTTGCCGCCGTTGCGGCGAGCGCCCCGGTCGAGGGCGGGGAGCAGGGACCCGTTCCGGTCCCGGCCGCTGAGCACGGCCCGTCCGGCACGGCTGCCGCCGAGCCCGCGCAGGCTGCCCGGGCACCCGAGCCCGTACCCGAGCCCGCTGCTCCGGAACCGGAGGCGTCCCCGGTCGCCGGGCCCACGGCACCGGAGCACGCCCCGGCGGCCGAGGTGCCGCAGGCCGGTCAGGCACCGGTCGCCGTGCCGGACCCCGCTCAGGCCGCCGTTTCCGAGTACGCCCCGGGGGCGGACGCTTCCCACGGTGCTCAGGTACCGGGTCTCGACCCCGCGGTCGCGGAGGCCGCCGTGCCCGTGCAAGGGGCCGAGGCGCCGCAGGACGTCCAGGCCCCGGGTGCGGTGGCCACCGCACCGGACCACGCCCAGGAGGCTGAGGCACCGCAGGCTGTTCGGCAGCCCGGACCGGAGGCCGCCGCGCAGGAGGGCGAGGCGCCTCAGGCCGGTCGGGCGCCGGGTGCCGAGGCTGTCGAGGCGCAGGCTGGTGAGGCGGCTGAGGTTCCTCAGGCCGTTCAGGTGCAGGCTGCCGAGGCCGTCGTGCCGCAGGCTGGTGAGGCGGCTGAGGTTCCTCAGGCCGTCCAAGCGCAGGTGGCCGAGGCCGACCAGGCGCCGGGTGCCGGTGCTGCTGCGGCGCAGGCTGGTGAGGTGGCCGAGGTTTCCCAGGCTGTTCGGGTGCCGGGTGCCGAGGCCGTCGTGCCGCAGGTCGCCGAGGTGGCCGAGGCCGACCAGGCACCAGGTGCCGACGCTGTCGAGGCGCAGGCCGTCGAGGAGCCCGAGGACGACCAGGCCGTTCCGGTGCCGGGTGCGGAGGCTCTCGTTCCGGAGCATGTCGGGGTTTCCGGAGCCTCCCCGGAAGCCCCCGCGCCGGGCGCCGACACCGCCGTACCTCCCACTGCGGAAGCGGAGGACACCACCGCCGAAGCCGCTTCCGGAACGGCGTGCGACGAAGCCCTCGCGGAGGCCCCCACGCCCGAGGTCCCGGCCGCCGTCGCCCCAGAGGCGCCCCGTGCCGCCGACGCCGTCCCCGTGATCGGCGCGGGCGTGGTCCAGGGCCCCCAGCAGACCCCCACCACCCCCCTGACCGGTACCGTCCCCCCGGAGCCCGAGCCGGACCGGCCCGTGGACGGCACCGTGCCCACCACCCCGCACGTCGCGCCGACCCCGCCCCAGGGCGTGGCCGTCCCCGCCGGGGAACCCCGCGAGGCGGACGCCGAACCCGCGCAGAACCCGGACGACCTCGACACCCAGGGCGCCGGCGTGGGCGCGGAAACCGCGCGGCCCACCGGTCCGGCCGCCCCCGGCTACGACGACGCGGAGCGCGAGGCCGTACTGAAGGTCATGCGCGAACGCCGGGACATCCGCAACGGCTTCCGCAGTGACCCCATCCCGCACGAGGTGCTGCTCCGCGTCCTGGAGGCCGCCCACACCGCGCCCTCCGTCGGCCACTCGCAGCCCTGGGACTTCGTCGTCATCCGCTCCGCCGACACCCGGCGCAGCATGCACGAACTGGCCACGCGCCAGCGCGACGCCTACGCCAAGTCCCTCCCCAAGGGCCGGGCCAAGCAGTTCAAGGAACTGAAGATCGAGGCCATCCTCGACACGCCCGTGAACATCGTCGTCACCGCCGACCCCACCCGTGGCGGCCGGCACACCCTCGGCCGCCACACCCAGCCCCAGATGGCGCCGTACTCCTCCGCGCTCGCCGTCGAGAACCTCTGGCTCGCCGCCCGCGCCGAGGGCCTCGGCGTCGGCTGGGTCAGTTTCTTCGACGAGCGCGAGATGGTCCGCGCGCTGGGGCTCCCCGAGCACCTCGAGGTCGTCGCCTACCTGTGCGTGGGCTACGTCGACGAGTTCCCGGACGAGCCCGAGCTGATGCAGGCCGGCTGGTCCAAGCGCCGCCCGCTGTCCTGGGTCGTGCACGAGGAGACGTACGGCCGTCGCGCCCTGCCCGGAGAGGACCCCCACGACCTGCTCGCCGAGACCGTCGCACAGATCCGCCCGCTGGACGCCAAGGCGCTCGGCGAGGCGTGGGAGCGCCAGAAGCGCATGACCAAGCCGGCCGGGGCGCTCGGCATGCTGGAGATCATCTCCGCCCAGCTCTCCGGCCTGTCCCGCCAGTGCCCGCCGCCCATCCCGGAGCCCGCGGCCGTCGCGATCTTCGCCGGCGACCACGGGGTGCACGCCCAGGGCGTCACCCCCTGGCCGCAGGAGGTCACCGCCCAGATGGTGGCCAACTTCCTCGGCGGGGGAGCGGTCTGCAACGCCTTCGCCGCCCAGGTCGGCGCGGAGGTCTGCGTCGTCGACGTGGGCGTCTCCTCCGACCTCCCGGCCACCCCCGGTCTGCTGCCGCGCAAGATCCGCGCCGGTACGTCCGACATGACCACCGGGCCCGCGATGACCCGCGAGGAGGCCAAGAAGGCCATCGAGGTCGGCATCGAGACCGCCCGCGACCTGGTCGCGGCCGGCAACAAGGCCCTCCTCACCGGTGAGATGGGCATCGCGAACACCACCGCGTCCGCCGCCCTCATCTCCGTCTTCACCGGCGCCGACCCGGCGGAGGTCACCGGCCGCGGCACCGGCATCAACGACGAGACCCTCGCCCGCAAGACCGAGGTCGTCCGCCGCGCCCTCGAACTCCACCAGCCGGACCCGGCCGACCCCGTCGGCGTCCTCGCCGCCGTCGGCGGCTTCGAGCACGCCGCCATGGTCGGCCTGCTCCTCGGCGGCGCGTCGCTGCGTACGCCGGTGATCCTGGACGGCGTCAGCGCCGGTGCCGCTGCCCTGGTGGCCCGGGCCATCGCCCCCGAGGTCCTGGCCGCCTGCATCGCGGGCCACCGCAGCGCCGAGCCCGGCCACGTCGCCGCCCTCAACAAACTGGGCCTGCGTCCCCTGGTCGACCTGGACCTCCGCCTCGGCGAAGGCACGGGCGCCCTCCTGGCCCTCCCCCTGGTCCAGAGCACGGCACGGGCCATGCACGAGGTGGCGACCTTCGATTCGGCGGGCGTCACCGAGAAGTAGCCCGGACGGCTGTGGGCAGTCGTTCCTCCCCCAGTACCTTGAGGGTCTGGGTGGTGCCCCAGGCGGAACGGGTGGGCACAGCCGTCCACCCACCCACCCGCACGTGCGGGTGGGTGGGGGCAGCGCCCCCGGTCTCGGGGAGGGGCGGGCTGGGGAAAACACCTCACCCGCTCCGGCCCCCACCGGACGCGCGCATAAAATCCCCACGTCAGGCTCGCTCCAAAGCCGCAGCGTGCCCGCTGACCCACCGCTTGTCCGAGGAGCCTCACCTGATGGCCGAACACCCCCCCTACCCCGTAGGCCTCCGCCTCACCGGCCGCCGGGTCGTCGTACTCGGCGGCGGCCAGGTCGCCCAGCGCCGCCTCCCCGCCCTGATCGCGGCCGGCGCCGACATCCACCTCGTGTCGCCCGGGGCCACCCCCTCCGTGGAGGCCATGGCGGACGCCGGCGAGATCACCTGGCACCGCCGCCCCTACGCCGAGGGCGACCTCGCGCAGGCCTGGTACGCCCTCATCGCCACCAGCGACACCGACGCGAACACCCGCGCCTCCGCCGAGGCGGAAGCACACCGCGTGTGGTGCGTCCGCTCGGACGACGCCGACGCGGCCACGGCGTGGACCCCGGCCACCGGGTCCAGCGAGGGCGTCACCGTGGCCGTCCTCACGACGAGGGCACGCGGCCGCGATCCCCGCCACACCGCCGCCATCCGCGACGCCGTGGTCGAGGGCCTGCGCGACGGCACCCTCGTCGCCCCCCACCACCGCACCCGCACCCCGGGCGTCGCCCTCGTCGGCGGCGGCCCCGGCGACCCGGACCTGATCACCGTGCGAGGCCGCCGCCTGCTCGCCGAGGCCGACGTCGTCATCGCCGACCGGCTCGGCCCCCGCGACCTGCTCGCCGAACTCCCGCCGCATGTCGAGGTGATCGACGCGGCGAAGATCCCCTACGGCCGTTTCATGGCCCAGGAGGCCATCAACAACGCGCTGATCGAGCACGCCAAGCAGGGCAAGTCCGTGGTCCGGCTCAAGGGCGGCGACCCGTACGTCTTCGGCCGCGGCATGGAGGAACTCCAGGCGCTCGCCGAAGCGGGCATCCCCTGCACCGTCGTCCCCGGCATCTCCAGCTCCATCTCGGTCCCGGGCGCGGCCGGCATCCCCGTCACCCACCGGGGCGTAGCCCACGAGTTCACCGTGGTCAGCGGCCATGTCGCCCCCGACGACGCGCGCTCCCTGGTCGACTGGCCGTCCCTGGCGAGGCTGACCGGCACCCTCGTCGTCCTCATGGGCGTCGACAAGATCGGCCGGATCGCCGAGACCCTGGTGGCCCACGGCAAGTCCCCCGACACCCCGGTCGCCCTCGTCCAGGAGGGCACCACGGCCGCCCAGCGCCGGGTCGACGCCACCCTCGCCACGGTCGCCGGGACGGTCGTCGCCCAGGAGGTCAAGCCGCCGGCCGTCATCGTCATCGGCGAGGTCGTCGCCGTGGGCCCGCGCGGGACGGCGTGACATGGCCGAACCCATCACCGTCGACGACCCCGCCGACCCGCGGCTGCACGACTACACCGGCCTGACCGACGTCGAACTGCGCCGCCGCCGCGAACCCGCCGAGGGCCTGTTCATCGCCGAGGGCGAGAAGGTCATCAGACGCGCCGGGGAAGCCGGCTACGCGATGCGGTCGATGCTGCTGTCCGCGAAGTGGGTCGACGTCATGCGCGACGTCATCGACCGGGCCACCGCCCCGGTGTACGTCGTCGACCCCGCGCTCGCCGAACAGGTCACCGGCTACCACGTGCACCGCGGCGCGCTCGCCTCCATGCAGCGCACACCGCTGCCGTCGGCGCCGGACGTGCTGCGGACCGCCCGCCGCGTCGTCGTCATGGAGTCGGTCAACGACCACACCAACATCGGTGCGATCTTCCGCTCCGCGGCGGCCCTCGGCATGGACGCCGTCCTGCTCTCCCCGGACTGCGCCGACCCCCTCTACCGCCGCAGCGTCAAGGTCTCCATGGGCGCGGTCTTCTCCGTGCCGTACGCCCGTCTCGACACCTGGCCCAAGGGACTGGAGGCGGTGCGCGAGGCCGGGTTCGAGCTGCTCGCGCTCACCCCCGGGGAGAAGGCCCGGTCCCTGGACGAGGTGGCACCGCACCGTATGGACCGGGTGGCCCTGATGCTGGGCGCGGAAGGAGCCGGTCTCTCCGACCGGGCCCTGGCCGCCGCTGACCAATGGGTCCGCATCCCGATGTCGCACGGCGTCGACTCCCTCAACGTGGGAGCCGCCGCTGCCGTCGCCTTCTACGCGGTGGCCACCGGGCGTCCGCAGGAGTAGCGGCCCGGTCGGTGTGCCGTCGGCAGGCCCCTACCCGGGGCCCTGGCAGCCCTGCACCAGCGCGATACCCAGCGCGACCACCAGCGTCACGACGACGAACACGAACAGCCGCTGCCTGAGCAGTCGAGGATTGGCCGGCCGCAGACCGGTGCCCGTCGGCCGGGGCCCCGGCCGACGGGCACCGGTGCCGGTGCCGGACCGGGTGGTGTTCCGGGAGGCCGGTGTGGGGCGCGGTCCCTTGCGGGACGGAGCGCCTCCGCGCGGGGAGCTGTCGCGCGCGCCGCCGCTCCGGGAAGGGGGCACGCTCCGGCTGTTCCGTCCGGGAGACGAACCGCTGTTCCTGGGCGCGGGGCCGCGTCCGCGCGGTGGCGGGGTTCCCTGACCGCCCTGCCGGCGCCGCGCCCGCTCCGGGTAGGTGTCCGCGAGGCGTCCGGTGGGCCGCTCCGCCTCGGCACTGCGCGGGGCCGGCGGACGTACGTCGGCGAGGCCCTGGGCCTCCCGCGCGGCGATCTCCTTGAGCCGCAGCGACAGTTGGAGCGTGCTGGGCCGCTCCTCGGGGTCCTTCGCCAGGCACGCGCGGACGAGGGGGGCCAGGGCGTCCGGGACGCCGTGCAGCTGGGCCTCCTCGTGCACCACGCGGTACAGCATCACCTCGGAACTGCCGTGCCCGAAGGGCGAGTCGCCCATCGACGCGTACGCGAGCGTGGCACCGAGCGAGAACACGTCCGTGGCCGGGGTGACGGCCGCGCCGCGCACCTGCTCCGGGGCGAGGAAGCCGGGCGAACCGACCGCCGTGCCGACGTGCGTGAGCGTCGACGCGCCGGTCGCCCACGCGATGCCGAAGTCGATGATCCGCGGCCCCTTCGGGGACAGCAGGATGTTGGACGGCTTGAGGTCCCGGTGCACCACACCGGCCTCGTGCACGGCGACCAGCCCCTCGGAGAGGGCCGCGCCGACGGCGGCGACGTCGGCCGCGCCGAGCGCCCCCTCGTCGGCGACCTTGTCGTGCAGCGAGGGCCCCGGCACGTACTGCGTGGCGAACCAGGGACGGTCCGCGTCGAGGTCCGCGGCCACCAGCCGGGCCGTGCAGCCGCCGCGGATGCGGCGGGCCGCCGAGACCTCGCGCGCGAACCGGGAGCGGAACTCCTGGTCCTCGGCCAGGTCGGGCCGGATGACCTTCAGCGCGACCCGCTGCCCCTTCTTGTCGGAGCCCAGGTAGACCACGCCCATCCCACCCGCGCCGAGCCGTCGGTGGAGCCTGAAAGAGCCGACGACGCGCGGGTCCTCGCGCCTCAGGCGCATCATCGCCATGTTCATCCCCGCTGCCCGGTCCTGTGACGTGCCACAGCTTACGTTTCCACGGCCGTCCGTGCGCAGAGGCCGCGCCCTCTCGGGGCGGTGGATTGTCAGTGGGGGGTGGGAGACTCGAAGAGTGGTCAGGGAGCGCGCGGGCAAACCTGGTTCGCGCGGCTGGTGCTTCCAACCACCCGACGGTGAAGGGGGATTGATCGCGTGAAGGGTGACCGTGTGGAGATCGTCGTGGATGCGGGGGACACGACGCGTACGTACGAGGTGGTGGCGAGCAGGGCGGGGCGCCGGGTGGAGACGGCGGTGCGGCGGGGGGTCGTCGAAGTGAGCGAAGTCACCCGAAGCGGCACGGTCGTGCGGACCGCCCGATTCATGGCGAACCGGGTGCTCGCGCTGGTGGAACAGCCGGTGCCGCGGGAGGACGGCTCGGAGAAAGCGGGGCAGAGCGGGCGGTCCTTCGGGGATGTCCCCGAGGCGTAGGACCCCGTCTCCACCCAGGGGAGTACACCGTGGGGAAGGGCTCATCCTCCGGGAGGCCAGGCAATCGGTACGAGGGCATGACGCCGGGGGAGCGCCGCGCCCCTAGATTTGAGGTCAAGCGGCGGGTGCAGCACTCGTCCCCCGAGGTCAGACGCCCGCCGCTGTCAATGACAACAGAAACGGCCAGGAGAGGGACCATGGCGTACACGGCACCGCGGACACTGATCCGCACGCGGGAACGCGGCGAGGGGCGTCGCCATCCGCTGGTGGCGACGTTGATGGCCCTTCCTCTGGCGGTCCTGCTCCTCCTCGTCTTCGACGGGTGGGAGACAGTGGCCACACAGGCGTCGTCCGTGGGTGAGATGCTGGGGCGCTGAACAGCGACCCCAGGCCCGGAAGAGCGGTCCGGGCGGGGACATCCACCCATGAAACCCCGTGGGGACGGGGGTGCGGCGGACGGCAAAATGCCGGCGCAGCTGGGGAGCTGCGCCGGCATTGCTCTGCCCGCACGAATCCGGGGGTGCGCGTCCGATGCCCGCGCAGGCGCCGGGCCGCGCGAACACCCCGGCCCCCCCGACGCCGGGGCACCCGCAGGCGCCGGGCCACGCCGCCCTGGCAACCGCCCCGTACCCTCACCCCGTGACCACGGACCTCCTCCCCGCCCTGACAGCCCACGTCACGGCAACGGCCCACGCCGGCTCCCGCACCTGCCACTGCGCCACCGCCACCCTCGCCGCCCGCGAGGACGCCACCGTCGTACGACACGCCGGCACCGTCGCCAAGGCCCACGCCCCCGACGCCGACCCCGCCGAGCTGACCCTCCGTCTCACCGTGGCCACCCGGCTCCCCGGCATCCTCCTCCCCCCGCTCACCCCCACACCCACCGAGCTGCACGGACGACTCGTCACCCACTGGCCGTACGGCACTCCCGTGGACCCGGACGACCCGGACGCAGCCCCCTGGGAAGCCGCGGCCACCCTCCTCGCCCTGCTCCACCGCACCCCCGCCCCCACCGCAGTACCCCCCATGCGCGGCCCCGCCAAGGCCGCCCGCGCCATCGCCCTCCTCCACACCACCGCCCCCCACCACCCCGCCACCGCCCCCGTACTGCACGCCTGGGCCACCCTCCCTCCCTGGGCCCGCGGCGAGGCCCCCGTGCCGGACACCACCACCCTCTGCCACGGTGACCTCCACCTCGGCCAGCTCATACGCCACCCCGCGCACGACGGCCCCTGGCTGCTCATCGACGTCGACGACCTGGGCACCGGTGTACCGGCGTGGGACCTGGCCCGCCCGGCGGCCTGGTACGCCTGCGGACTGCTCGCCCCCGACGAGTGGCACCGCTTCCTGACCGCCTACCGTGCGGCCGGCGGCCCGGCCGTGCCGCCCGACGGCGACCTCTGGACCGCGCTGGACGTCCCGGCCCGCGCCCTCACGGCCCAGACCGCCGCCCGCGCCGTCACCAAGGCCGTCGCGGCCGGCCGGTTCCTGGACGAGGTGGAACAGGCACTGGTCGACGCCTGTGCGCGCATGGGCCCGGTCCGTCCTCCCGCACCGTCGAGTTGAGCCGAAGTTTCCCGAAGTAGGGTGCAACCGAGCCGCAGCCGGACAGAGTCTGTCCTGGCGATACGCGAAGCAGGAACGACCGGCTAGGAGTTGAACCGATCATGCAGTGTCCGAAGTGCCGTGCCCCGATGCACACCTACAACCGCAACGGTGTCCAGATCGAGCAGTGCAGCGGGTGCCGAGGCATCTTCCTCGACTACGGCGAGCTGGAGTCGCTGACCCGGCTGGAGTCCCAGTGGTCGCAGCCCGCGCCGCCGGCCCCGCCCGCCGCCCCGCAGGCCTACCCCGCCGCGCCGGCCCCCGCCTGGGGCGCCCCGCACGGCGGCCACCACGGTCACCACCGCCACAAGAGCTTCGGGCACATGCTCTTCTCCAGCTGACGGAGACACGACGAAGCCCCCGGTCGGAGGACCGGGGGCTTCGGGCGGTGTGGACGATACTGGGATTGAACCAGTGACCTCTTCCGTGTCAGGGAAGCGCTCTCCCGCTGAGCTAATCGTCCTCGGGGCCACGATCACTCCATGGAGCGAATCACGGGCACTGCGTGCGCGATACTGGGATTGAACCAGTGACCTCTTCCGTGTCAGGGAAGCGCTCTCCCGCTGAGCTAATCGCGCGGGGGATCCGGAGATCCAGGATCCGAAGATCCAAGTGGACGATACTGGGATTGAACCAGTGACCTCTTCCGTGTCAGGGAAGCGCTCTCCCGCTGAGCTAATCGTCCTTGGAGGTGGAGACGGGATTTGAACCCGTGTAGACGGCTTTGCAGGCCGTTGCCTCGCCTCTCGGCCACTCCACCAGGAGTGTAGGGGACCGGGAAGCCCCCTCTTCCTTCGAGCGGACGACGAGGCTCGAACTCGCGACCTCAACCTTGGCAAGGTTGCGCTCTACCAACTGAGCTACGTCCGCCTGTCGTTTCGGTCGGCTTGCGCGTCCCGGCGACGAACTGAACTCTAGCGGATTCCCGGGCCAGTACAAAAACCCGTTTGTGCAGCGTGCTGCGCTGCGCCTGCTCACGGACGTGCCCGGGCCGCCCGAACCGCGCCCGCCATAGACTCGACGCGTGCTGGACCTGCCCCCTCTCGCCCGCTTCGGCGACCGCGTCGCCACCGGACTCCTCGACGTCACCGACGATCCCGCCGCCCTGGACTCCGCGGGTTTCTGGGCCGTCGCCGCCGACTTCGAGGGCCGCCTGACCTGCGCCCGCTTCCGGGAGGTCCGGGAACAGCGGGTGCCCGCCCCCGTGCCGGGGGCCTGGCGGGGGCCGGCGGCCGGCGACTGGACGTCCTCGCTCGACCGGGGCGCGTACACGACGGCCGTACGCCGTATCCGCGAGCACATAGCCGCCGGCGAGGTCTACCAGGCGAACCTCTGCCGCGTCCTGTCCGCGCCCGTACCGTCCGGCGCCGACGTGGACGCCCTCACCGCCCTGCTCGCCCGGGGCAACCCGGCCCCGTACGCCGGAACGATTCGTCTGCCCGGCCACGGAGTGGAGATCGCCACCGCGTCGCCCGAACTGTTCCTGCGGCGGGAGGGGCGGGTCGTCGAGTCCGGGCCGATCAAGGGCACCGGGCGCACCGAGGCCGACCTGCTGGAGAAGGACTACGCCGAGAACGTGATGATCGTCGACCTGGTCCGCAACGACATCGGACAGGTCTGCGCCACCGGCACGGTGACCGTGCCCGACCTGTGCGCCGTCGAGAAGCACCCGGGTCTCGTCCACCTCGTGTCGACCGTGCGGGGCGAACTACGGGGCGGCGCGGGATGGCCCGAACTGCTCGGTGCCGCCTTCCCGCCCGGTTCCGTCACCGGCGCGCCCAAGTCCAGCGCGCTACGGATCATCGACGCGCTGGAGACGGCGCCCCGCGGCCCGTACTGCGGCGGCGTCGGCTGGGTCGACGCCGACCGCGGCACCGGCGTGCTCGCGGTGGGCATCCGCACCTTCTGGATCGACCGGACCGCGGGCGGCGGCGCCGTCCTGCGGTTCGGCACCGGTGCCGGGATCACCTGGGGTTCCGATCCCGAGGGGGAGTGGCGGGAGACCGAACTGAAGGCCTCCCGGCTGCTCGCGGTAGCGTCGGGGACGTACGAGACGATTGAAGGGACCCAGGGGTGAAGATCTGGCTCGACGGCGGGCTGCAGGACACCGAGTCCGCCCGTGTCTCCGTCTTCGACCACGGACTGACCGTGGGCGACGGCGTCTTCGAGACGGTGAAGGCCGTGGACGGCCGTCCGTTCGCGCTCACCCGGCATCTCGACCGGCTGACCCGGTCGGCCCGCGGGCTCGGGCTGCCCGCCCCCGACCTCGACGAGGTCCGCCGCGCCTGCGCCGCCGTCCTGGAGGCCAACCCGATGCCGCTCGGCCGGCTGCGCCTCACCTACACCGGCGGCCACGGTCCGCTCGGCTCCGACCGCGGCGAGCACGGCCCGACCCTCGTGGTCGCCCTCGGGGAGACCACCCGCCGCCCCGACTCCACCGCCGTCGTCACCGTCCCCTGGACCCGCAACGAACGCGGCGCGCTCACCGGCCTGAAGACCACCTCGTACGCCGAGAACGTCGTCGCCCTCGCCCGCGCCCGTGAGCGGGGCGCGTCCGAGGCGCTGTTCGGCAACACCGTCGGACAGCTCTGCGAGGGCACCGGGTCGAACGTCTTCGTCGTCCTCGACGGCGAGCTCCACACCCCGCCGCTCGCCTCCGGCTGCCTCGCCGGCATCACCCGCGCCCTCGCCGTCGAGTGGACCGGCGCCAAGGAGACCGACCTGCCGCTGGACGTGCTGGGGCGGGCCGAGGAGGTTTTCCTCACCTCCACCCTGCGTGACGTCCAGGCCGTGCACCGCGTCGACGACCGCGAACTGCCCGGCGCCCCCGGCCCGGTGACCGCCAAGGCCATGCGGATCTTCGACGAGCGCTCCGGGGACGACCTCGATCCGTGACGGACCCGAGAACCGGCTGGTCCGGGGTGCGGGCGGATGGGGCGGGCCCGCAGGGCCCTCGGACAAGGGCGGTGGTGGGCGACGGGAGGGCGGGTAGAACACCCTTGATGACCACCACCCTGCGGCCGGTCGAGCCGCTTCAGCAGAACCCCGACGGCACGCGTTCGCGCCGCTACCAGGTGTGCGTGAACAGCCGCCCCGTCGGGGCGGTTCTTCTCGGCACGCATCCCGTCTTCGGTGATGCCGTCGCCCGGATGACGGGCCTGCGCGTCGAGGAGCCGGACCGCCGGCGCGGCCGGGGTACGGTGGCCGCGCTCGCCGCGGAGGAGGTGGCGCGCGGCTGGGGGTGCCGCCGTATCGAGGCGACGGTCCCCGCCGACGCCCGGGCCGCCCTCGGGCTGGCCACGGCGCTCGGCTACGTCGTGCGCAACCGGACCATGGAGAAGGCCCTCGCGGAGACCCCGCCCGCGCTTCCGGAGGGCAGTGTGGCCCGGCCCATGACCGAGGACGAGTTCGGGCCCTGGTCGGCCAAGGGCCAGGAGGACTACGCGGGGGACTGGATCCGGCGCGGGGTGCCGGAGGCCGAGGCGCGGGCCAAGGCGGCGAACGACCACGCCGCGCTGCTGCCCGACGGCCACGCCACCGAGGACATGCTCTTCAGCGTCCTCGAACACGAGGGCACGCCCGTGGGCACCCTGTGGCTGTCGGTGCGCGGGGAACGGGCCTACGTCTTCGACGTCGAGGCCGACGCCGCCCACCGCGGCCGGGGACACGGACGCGCGCTCATGCTGCTCGCCGAGGCCCAGGCGGTCACCGCGGGCAACCGGACCATCGGCCTCAACGTGTTCGCCGGCAACACCCCGGCCGAGCGGCTCTACGACTCACTCGGCTACGGCACGACGCAGTACTCGATGTACAAGCCGCTTCTGTGACGGTGGGCGGCGTTCCCGGGGGACAGGGAGTGTCGTTCGGCTCTCCCCGGGGCGAGGGGTCTGGCACGCACTTCCCCGGAGGGGACCCTCGTCATCGCCCCCCCCGGGTCGGCCACAAGGCGCCGTCGCCTGAAGCCGGCCCGGCCCGGCCCGGCCCGGACGGCACCCCTGGGGCCTGTCCGGTGGCTCAAGTCGGAGGGGACCGAGGCCGCCTTGTAAGCCCCGCGTCTCCGGCGCGATCCGCCGGACAGACCCTGGTGCCCCGAGTCGGAAGTCCTCTGCTGGATGCGACGTTCGATCCAAGCGGCCCTCGCCTGCCGGCAGGGAGACCTGCCCCGGCCGGGCGGCCGGCGATCCACCAGGGAATCTCCGATTCGGGTCACTGGCCCTCCTGCTCGGCCAGCAGCCGGTCCGCGATCTCCTCGATGCGTTCGCGCAGACCCTCCTGGCTCCTGCCGCCGTCGAGGCGCTCACCGCCGATGACGTACGTCGGGGTGCCCGTCACCCCGATCGCCTTGCCCTCGGCCTGGTCCGCGTCCACGATCAGGATGTGCCGTCCGTCGATCAGCGCGGTGTCGAACTCCTCGGCGTCCAGGCCGAGTTCCCGGGCGATCCCGACGAGGAAGTCCTCTCCCCGGCGGTCCAGCTCCTCGACCCGTCCCAGCACGGCCTCGACGTACGGCCATCCCCGCCCCTGCTCCAGCGCCTCCTCGGCGGCCTGGGCGGCGGCGAAGGAGTGCTTGTGCTTCTCCAGCGGGAAGTGCCGCAGCCGCAGCTCCAGGCGGTCGCCGTAGCGGGCCCGCAGGGCACGGAGGTCGTCGAGGGCGCTTCGGCAGTCCGGACACTGCAGCTCGCACCAGACGTCGAGGACGGGGGCGGCGGGGCGGGCGGGGGAGGAGTCACTCATGGTCACAGTCTCCCAGCCGGGCCCCGGACCACCCAATCGGACGTCCGAAGGGCCGCCTTGCCTCTGTCCGGCGCATCTCTCCAGCCCGTCCGGTGCTACGTCCCAGCCCGTCCGGGGGAGTTCGAGAACGAGGCCCGTTCAGGGCCGAAGCGGGGGTCCGGAGACGGCAGCCCCTGGCCGGGGAGCACCGACGCCGGGTGCCAGGAACACACCGGTCACCGCACCCTGCGGCCACACCGGCAGTCGGACCTACGGAGGATCACCGACCCGGAGATGTCCCTGATGTCCGGCCGGAGCATGGCCCGACCGGGCCATGCGGGTGCAGGATGGAAGGGACGAGGCGTCACAGCGACCCCACCTGTCTGGAGGACCGGATGATTGCCGAGACCGTCTGTTCCGCCGTCTCCGCGGCAGGCCTGGGCATCGCGGCGGTCACGGCCTACCGCAAGCGCTTCCTCGCGGCCGCCCGCATCGCCGCCTACTCGCTCGTTCCCCTCGGTCTGGTGATGACCGGCGTCGTCGACTGGCTGGCCGACACCGCCTTCAGCCCTACGGCATGGGCCGGCTTCGGAGTGCTCGGCCTGTCCTGGGTGCTGTTCGCGACCACCCGCACCGTGGAGCGCCGACGCGGCGGCACCCGTAAGGAGCGCAAGGCCGCGCGGGCCGCGGCACGACCCGAGGCGGTGGCACCCGGGGCCTCCGCGCCCTCCCTGGGCCAGGGGTCCCGCCCGGCGGCCCGCCCCGCTCCCGCCTCCCGTGGCGAGGACGACTTCAGCGACATCGAGGCCATCCTCAAGAAGCACGGCATATGACAGTGGCGCACCACGGGTGAATGCGCGCGACCGGCAGAAACGTCACAGTGGGTCCGCGAGCGCCCGGAAGTGATCACAACCCGAACCGTAGATCGCGGAATCGGCGATCAACACTCACTCCGTGAGTGTTGATCGCGTCGGGCGCTCCCGATGCGTCATCATCGCCGCGAGATGCTGGACACGACACAGAGCGATGCCGCGCGGCAGCAGGACGAGCCGCGTGGATGCCTCTTCGCCCTTTCCCAGCCACCGCTGATGATCTTCCTGGCGGTGATCGGGTGTCTGTTGCTCATGGCCGCCCTGCACGACCTGCTGTGGCTGTGAGCCGTACCCGCGGTACCCGGCGTCACCCGTCGGGACCGCGTCGGCACGGCATCGAGCCGCTTCGTGCGCGTGGGCGTCAGCCCGCCGCCTCCTTGCGCCGCGCCCGGTAGGCGGCCACATGCAGACGGTTGCCGCAGGTGCGGCTGTCGCAGTAGCGGCGCGAACGGTTGCGGGAGAGATCGACGAAGGCGTGCCGGCAGTCCGGGGCCTCACAGCGCCGCAGCCGCTCCTGCTCCCCGGCGACCACGAAGAACGCCAGCGCCATCCCGCAGTCGGCGGCCAGGTGGTCGGCCACGGAGGCGCCGGGCGCGAAGTAGTGGACGTGCCAGTCGTAGCCGTCGTGGTCGGTGAGCCGGGGCGTGGTGCCCGCGGCCGCGATCAGCTCGTTGATCAGCGTGGCGGCCGCGCGGGCGTCCGGAGCGGCGAAGACCGCCGCGAACCGGCCGCGGATCTTGCGCACCGCGGCCAGGTCGAACTCCGTGAGCACCCCGACCTCGCTGACCTCGTGCTGCCGCACGAACTCCTCGAGAGCCGCGACGTCCGGCAGCCCCTCCGGTGTCGTGTCGTCCTCCGGCGCGGAGTTCACCAGGTCCACCACGGTGTCGAGCGCGCACCGGGTGTCGTGGGTGATCAGCACAGTTCGCTCCCTGGCCTGGGGGTCGGGCGGGCGCCCGCCGATGCTGGCCGATGGTAGTGGCTCCGGCGCGCCCCGTACCTCCCCGCTCCGCACATGGCTTCGAATGCAACGCGCGGAGACCGGCCGTCGTTCCCGATCACCCGTTCGGCCGGCACCGGCTCGGCGTGCGCACAGCACGACGGCGCCGCCCGCGGAACCCCGCGGTGTCGGCGCTGTCGTGTGTGAGCCGTATGCGGCTGCCCGTATGCGGCTGTCCGGGCCCGAGCCGTCTCCCCGAGTCGACGGCGCCGGGCGGCTTCGCGAGCCTCGCCTAGCTTTCCGCCAGGATGTGCGAGAGCTCCTGGTCGAGATCGAAGTGCCGGTGTTCCGTGCCGGGAGGCACGGCGGCGTCGGTGCGCTTCAGGAAGGACTCCAGAGCCCTTGCCGGGGCCTCGAGCAGGGCCTCCCCCTCCGGCGAGCTCAGGGCGATGCAGACGACGCCCTGACCGTGGCTGCGCGACGGCCAGACGCGGACGTCGCCGGTGCCCGTGGGGCGGTGAAGTCCCTCGGCCAGGAGGTCGCGGGCGAACACCCACTCGACGGTTTCCTCGGCTCCGGTGTGGAAGGTGGCGTGCACGGCGTAGGGGTCGGCCGTGTCGTACCGCAGGCCTGCGGGGACAGGCAGGGAGGACTCGCTCGACACAACGAGGCGCAGGTGCAGCTCGCAGCTGACCGTGGTGTTCATAAGCGCCAGGGCCTTTCGCTCAGTGTGCGCTCGGGGATTCGCACGTCGGCCAAATCGACATGCCACCTACGGTGCCGTTGTAAACCCCTCTGAGTGTTTTGCGTGGGATTACGTAACTCTTCCGGCCGAAAGATCGTTCGCGCCCTGCGTCCATTCCGGTGATGTGTTCGGCTCGGGTAGTGTTTGGATGCATGAACACGGGGAGTGACAAGTCTGTCGAGGCCGCGGTGGCGGCCCACGGGGTGACGGTGGACGAGAGCGAGAACCGGGACGAGCGAGGGCTCGGATCGCGCGCACCGGAGTTCGTCAAGGCGCGCCGGGCGCTGCACTTCAGCTGGCAGGTCGGCGTCTTCGTGGTCGGCCTCGCGGTCGTGGCGGCCGGTGCCGCGATGCTGGTGCTGCCGGGACCGGGCTGGGTCGTGATCTTCGGGGGCATGGCGATCTGGGCGACCGAGTTCGTCTGGGCCCAGCTGGTGCTGCGCTGGACCAAGCGCAAGGTCACCGAGGCGGCCCAGCGGGCCCTGGACCCCAAGGTGCGGCGCCGGAACATCATCCTGACCTCGCTCGGCCTGGTGATCGTGGCCGCGCTGGCCGGTGTCTACCTGTGGAAGTTCGGTCTCGTGATGCCCTGGAAGATCGAGGAGCAGTGAGGTGCGGCGGGGGGCGGGTGTACCGCTCCCCGCTGGTCACGGTCATCCCCTGACATGGGGTAATGTTCTTCCTGCGTCCGGGCGATTAGCTCAGTGGGAGAGCGCTTCGTTCACACCGAAGAGGTCACTGGTTCGAACCCAGTATCGCCCACCGGATCATCAGGCGGCCCGGCTCACGAATCGTGAGCCGGGCCGCCTCGTCGTGTGCGGCCGGCGGGGTGCGTCCGCGGCGGGGTGCCGCCGGGAGAGGGCCCTTCCCGTGTCTCCGAGACGTTCCGCTTCCGGCCGTCTTCATCCAACCGTGACCTTCCGCCGCGCCCGTCCCGGTAGGCTCCGACGTGTTCGGCGGGTCGACCGCAGGGCTGCCACCTGGGAGTTCGTGGCCTGTCTCGGCTCTGCGGGCGAGATGGCCGCCACCGGTGCCGGATCGCGGCGCACATGAATTCCTGTCCGAATCATTGACGTGCCCGTAGGCCCTCCGTAACTTGTGCCAGCAAGCGCTTACTTGAAACGATTCATGAGGCGGACGCGAACGTCGCTGGGAGGCTCATATGCAGCAGGGTGGGAATGTGGAGAGGCGGACGATCCTCAAAGCGGCGGGGGCCTCGCTGGCCGTCGCGGGGATCGGTGCGACGGCCACCGCCTGCGGTGGCGGCAGCGGCTCGGGAGACGGAACGGTCACGATCCGTTACGCGTGGTGGGGTGGCGAACCGCGCACCATCGCCATCAAGAAGACGATCGCGCTGTTCGAGAAGAAGTTCCCGAAGATCAAGATCAAGCCTGAATTCACCGACTACGAAGCGTTCTGGGAGAAGTTCCAGACCCAGGCCTCCGGCGGGAATCCGCCGGACGTTTTCCAGAATGCGGTCGGCTTCCTGCGCAAGTACGACAAGCGCGGTGTTCTGCTGGACCTCAAGTCGCAGGCGGACGCCGGAAACCTGAGCCTGGAGAACTTCCGCAACGGCGTGCTGGCGAACGGTCAGGTCGACGGCAAGCAGATCGCCGTCCCCGTCGGCGCCAACACCATGTCGCTCGTCATCGACCTCAAGGCCTTCGAGAAGGCCGGCGTGGAGGCGAAGTTCGGCTGGACCTGGGACGAGTACTTCGACGCGCTGCAGACGATCCAGGACAAGCTGAAGATCGCCGGCGACACCGGCTACTTCAGCATCATGTACCTCTACGACCTCTACCTGCGCCAGAACGGCAAGGCCTTCTTCACGGACACCGACCTCGGCTTCACCGAGGACGACCTGACGCAGTGGTGGGAGGACGGCTACAAGCGCGTGCGGTCCGGGCTCGTCGCCGACCCGAAGAAGGTCGAGCAGGTCAAGCCCAAGTCCGCGCTCTCGGCGGGCCTCGCGGCGTCCGAGTTCACCTGGGACAACTTCTCCATCCGCTACGAGGGCGAGGGCGAGTCGGACTACGGGCTCGCGCCGATCCCCACCACGGACGGCAAGGAAACCGGCCAGTACCTCGGCTCGCTGATGCTGAGCGCCTTCTCCGGAACCGAGCACCCCAAGGAAGTCGCCCAGTTCATCGACTTCATGGTCCACGACCCCGAGGTCGGCAAGATCATGGGCTACGACCGCGGCATCCTCGCCACCACCGAGCAGTACGAGGCGTTCAAGCCCACCGACGACAACAACAAGGGCGTCGCGGCCTACGAGGAGGAGGTCGCCGAGGCCGGCGTCCTCGGCAAGATCACCCCGCACCCGTCGGGCGCCGACGTCATCGAGGCCGCGTTCCTGCGCATCGGTGGCGAGGTCGCCCAGGGCAAGACCAAGCCGGCCGACGCCGCCAAGGCGCTGTTCGGCGAGGCCAAGGCCGCGTTCGCCGGCTGAGGGGACGTACCACCATGACGCTCGTCAAGGAAGCGCCCGCGCGCCCGGCCGGGAAGCGGCCCGCCGCCCCCGCCGCCGGGCGGCGCGGGCGGCGCCGCGAGACTCTCGTCGGCTATCTGTTCATGTCGCCGTGGATCGCGGGGTTCCTGCTGCTCACGGCGGGGCCGATGATCGCGTCGCTGTACTACGCGTTCACCAGCTACAACCTGTTCTCGCCGCCCCAGTGGGTCGGCCTGGACAACTTCACGACGATGTTCCAGGACCCGCGCTGGCAGAAGTCGGTCGAGGTCACGCTCAAGTACGTCGTCGTGGCGACCCCCCTGAAGCTGCTGCTCGCGCTCGGCGTCGCGCTGCTGCTCGCGCAGAAGCGGCGCGGACAGGGCATGTACCGGGCCGCGTTCTACATGCCCTCGCTCGTCGGCGCCAGCGTCTCCGTCGGCTTCGTGTGGCGGGCGCTGTTCTCGGACGACGCGGTCGTGGACCGTACGCAGAAGGTCTTCGGGTTCGACGTGGGCGGCTGGATCGGCAACCCGGACTACGTCATCTACGCCCTGGTGGCCCTGAGCATCTGGCAGTTCGGTGCGCCCATGGTCATCTTCCTGGCCGGCCTCAAGCAGGTCCCGCAGGAGTTGTACGAGGCCGCCGAGATGGACGGCGCCGGACCGCTGCGCAGGTTCTGGAACGTCACGCTGCCGATGATCTCCCCGGTGCTGTTCTTCAACGTGCTGCTGGAGTCCATCCACGCGTTCCAGGTGTTCGGCTCCGCCTACGTCGTCTCCGACACCCGGTGCGGGCCCGCCGACGCCACGCTCGTCTACACCTGTTACCTCTACCAGAAGGGCTTCAAGGAGGCCCAGATGGGCTTCGCCTCCGCGATGGCCTGGACGCTGGTGATCGCGGTGGCGCTCGTGACGGCGGTCCTGTTCTGGTCCCAGAAGAAGTGGGTGCACTACGAGGAGGCCGCCAAGTGACCAGTGCCACCAGCCCTGCCCTGCCCACCGCGAACGAGCGGCGGCGCTTCGGATCGATCGCCTGGCACGTGGGCGCGCTTCTCGTCCTCGCGGTCGTCCTCTATCCCGTGATCTGGGTGGTCGGCGCCTCGTTCAAGCCGAGCAAGGACATCATCGCCAGCCTCGACCTGCTGCCCACGAAGCCGGTCTGGGAGAACTTCTCCGGGCTCGCCGACGGCATCTCCGGCATCTCCATCGGCAGCTTCTTCTGGAACTCGCTGATGTACGCGGTCCTCGCCGTGGCCGGTGTCGTCCTGTCCAGCTCGCTGACCGCGTACGCCTTCGCCAAGATCCGGTTCGCCGGACGGAACCTGCTCTTCACGCTGATGATCGGCACGCTGCTGCTGCCGTACCACGTGCTGCTCATCCCGCAGTACGTGCTCTTCCGCAACCTGGAGCTCACCGACACCCTGGTGCCGCTCGTCGCGGGCAAGTTCCTGGCCACGGAAGCCTTCTTCGTCTTCCTGATGGTGCAGTTCATGCGCGGACTGCCCAGGGAGCTGGACGAGGCCGCCAAGCTCGACGGCTGCGGGCACCTGCGCACCTACTGGTCGATCGTGCTGCCGCTGAGCCGGCCCGCGATCATCACCAGCGCGATCTTCACCTTCATCAACGCCTGGAACGACTTCATGGGACCGTTGATCTACCTCAACACCCCCGAGAAGTACACCGTCTCGCTCGGCCTGATGATGTTCCGCGACCAGGAGGGCGTCTCCAACTACGGCAGCATGATCGCGATGTCGCTGGTGGCGCTGGTGCCGGTCATCGCCTTCTTCATGGCCTTCCAGCGCTACCTCATCGACGGTATGGCGACCTCCGGACTGAAGGGCTGAGGCGGTCACCATGGCGCAAGCACGCGTGAAGGCGCGCACCTCGCGCAGGGAGTCGGTCTTCGGCGAGCGCTTCTCGGTCTTCGCCGAGTGCCTGCTCACCGGCGTGTGGATCGCCGTGGCCTGTCTCGGGGTCGTCACCTACCCCGCGGCCTTCGCCGCCGGCGCGCGGCATCTGCGGCGCCGTACCACCCACCAGGGCGGCGGCCTGCGGGAGTTCGTCACGGACTTCCGCACGGCCGTGCGCGGCGGGTGGGCCGTCGGGCTCGCCGGGTGGGCGGTGGCCGTCGCGGTCTGGGTGGACGTCCTGGCCGCCCGGGCCGGGCTGCCCGGCGGGCCGCTCGTCGGGGCCGTCGGCGTCTTCGTGCTGATCGGGGCCGCCGTGGCCCTGTTGCGGGCGGCCGCCCTCTGGGCGCCCGGCACCCCCTGGCGGGCACTGCTCGCGGACGCCGGCCGCCGGACCGTGCTCGATCCCGCCGGGTCCTTCCTGGTCGTCTGCGGGCTGGCCGTCGTGGCCCTGTCCGCCTGGTTCGTCCCGCCGCTGGCGGTCCCCGTCCTGGGGGCCGTCGCGGCGGCGGCCGTCGCCGTGGAGACGCGGTACCGGCACCGCTGAGAGGCGGTGCCCCTCTTTCCAGGCCGGCGCTTCGGCGCCGCGCCTCTCTCTGTCATGCCCTTGACATCACCTTGCAGTGTCGCAACGGAAAGGAAAGGCCATGTCCCCCATCCCCCGCAGATCCCTGCTCAAGGCGGCCGCCGTCGCCGGAGCCGCCGCCCAGTTCAGCTGGGCCCTGGGAACACAGAACGCCGCCGCCGCGCCCCGCGCGGAAGCCGCCGACGCCGACCCGGTGACGCTCGACTGGCTGGAGGACGGCGGCCTCGGCGCGGCCCCCGGCTCCACCGTCGGCGTGCCCTGGCCCAAGGGCGCCCACCAGGAGGACCAGACCTTCGCGCTGACCGACGCCGACGGAAAGTCCGTCCCCGTCCAGTCCTGGCCGCTCGCCTACTGGCCCGACGGTTCCCTCAAGTGGACCGCGCACGCCGTGAGTTCGGGCTCCGGCAAGCTCACCCTGACCACCGGGGCGCCCGCGGCGCCCGAGGAGAAGGTCACCGTCGACAAGCGCGGCGGCACCATCGACATCTCCACCGGTGTCATCACCGCCAGGATCGGCACGTCCGGCTCCACGATCGTCAAGTCGGTCCGTCGCGGCTCGACCGAGATCGCCCGCGACGGCCGCCTCGTCGTACTGCGCCAGCCCGAGTACGAGGACGGCGACCAGACCACCGCCAGGACCGAGCGCTTCGACGGCGCCATCTCCGACGTCACCGTCGAGCAGGAGGGCCCCGTCCGCGCGGTCGTCCGCGTCGACGGCAAGCACCGCAAGGGCCGGCGCGACCTGCTGCCCTTCTCCATCCGCCTCTACTTCTACGCCGGCGCCGACTCCTTCCGCATGGTGCACACCATCACCTACGACGGAAAGCAGGAGCCCGGCAAGGCCAGTGGCGACTTCATCCGGGGCCTCGGCGTCCGCTTCACCGTCCCCATGCGCGACGAGTCCTACGACCGCCACATCCGCCTCGGCGGCGAGGGCACCGGCCTGCTCCGCGAAGCCGTCAAGGGCATCACCGGACTGCGCCGCGACCCGGGAGCCGCCGTCCAGGCCGCCCAGTTCGCCGGCGAGAAGCTGCCCGACCCCGCCACCTGGGACCAGCGGGTCACCACCCGCCTGCAGTACATCCCCGAATGGGGCGACTACACCCTCTCCCAGCTCTCCGCCGACGGCTTCACCCTGCGCAAGCGCACCAAGAAGGGCCACGGCTGGATCGGCGCCGGCGGCGGCCGGCGCGCCTCCGGCTTCGGTTACGTCGGCGGCGTCACCGGCGGCCTCTCCTTCGGCCTGCGCGACTTCTGGGAGAAGCACCCCGCCCAGCTCGACATCCGCGACGCCCAGACCGACGAGGCCGAGGTCACCCTCTGGCTCTGGTCACCCGAGGCCCAGCCCATGGACCTGCGCTTCTACCACGACGGCATGGGTCAGGACACCTTCCCCGAACAGCTCGAGGGCCTCAACATCACCTACGAGGACTACGAGCCCGGTTTCGGCACCCCGTACGGCATCGCCCGCACCTCCGAACTCCTCTTCTGGGCCAACGAGTCCACCCCGAGCGCCGACAGGCTCGCCGAACAGGTCGAGGCGGTCCGCGTCCTCCCGCAGCTCGCCGCCCCGCCCAAGCAGCTCATCGCCGCGGGCGTCTTCGGCAAGGGCCTGTTCGCCGAACCGGACCGCTCCACCCCCGCCAAGGCCAGGATCGAGGACCACCTCGACTTCCTCTTCACCTACTACAAGGACCAGGTGGAGCAGCGCCGCTGGTACGGCTTCTGGGACTACGGCGACATCATGCACACCTACGACACCGTGCGGCACCAGTGGCGGTACGACGTCGGCGGCTACGCCTGGGACAACTCCGAGCTCTCACCCGACCTGTGGCTCTGGTACGCGTACCTGCGCTCCGGCCGCGCCGACATCTTCCGCTTCGCCGAGGCGATGACCCGCCACACCGGCGAGGTCGACGTCTACCACATCGGCAAGTGGGCCGGCCTCGGCACCCGCCACGGCGTCCAGCACTTCGCCGACAGCGCCAAGCAGCAGCGCATCGCCAACACCACCTACCGGCGCTACTACTACTTCCTCACCGCGGACGAACGCGTCGGCGACCTCATGCACGCCAACGTCGACTCCGACGAGACCTTCCTGGTCCTCGACCCCATCCGCAAGATCCGCACCGAGCCGTACACGCCGGACCGCAACGCCCTGTCGATCGGCTTCGGCACCGACTGGAGCGGACTGGTCTCCGCCTGGCTCACCGAGTGGGAACGCAGGGGCCCGAAGTGGGAGAAGGCCAAGGCCCGCGTGCTCTCCACCATGGAGACCATCGCCGCCCAGCCCAACGGCTTCGTCCAGGGCACCGGCCTGTACGACCTCGACACCGGGAGGTTCGCGATCGCGGACGAACCCGTGGTGGGCGTCTCCCACCTGTCGGCCGTCTTCGGCCTCAACGAACTCTGCGCCGAACTCATCGACCTCGTCGACATGCCGAAGTTCAACGAGGCGTACTACGACTACTGCCGCTACTTCAACGCCAGCAAGACGGAACAGGCCGCCCGCTACGGCTCCAACTTCGGCAGCCTGATCCTCTTCCAGGGCCACTCCCGCCTCGACGCCTACGCCGCCGTACAGACCGGCGACGAGAAGCTGGCCGAGAGGGCCTGGCAGAAGTTCTACAACTCCGACGGCTACAAGGAGTCGGCACCCTGGAAGACCGAGAAGGTCAGCGGCCCGACGGCCCTGGTCGCCGGCAGTGAGGCCACCTGGGTGTCCACCAACGACACCGCGCTCTACGGCCTCGCCGCCATCGAGCTGCTGTCGCTGCTCGGGGACCGGATGCCGTAGACGCACACAACGGGCGCGGACGGGAACACGACGTCCATGGACTGGAACCATCACCGCTTCCGCAGTCTGTGGACCCTGTCCGCGCCCGCCCCGGTGGTCTACCGGGTCCTGGAACGGATCGAGGACTACCCCCTGTGGTGGCCCCAGGTACGGGACGTCACCCGGCTCGACGACACCAGCGGGATCATCACGATCCGCTCCCTCCTGCCGTACGACCTGACCTCGACCGTGCGGGAGGGCCGACGCGACCCGGAGACCGGGATCCTGGAGGCCGGCCTCTCCGGCGACATCGACGGCTGGGCCCGCTGGACCGTCACCGGCCTGGGGCCCCACGGCTGCCTCGCCCACTACGAGCAGGAGGTCGACGTCCGCAAACCACTGCTGCGCCTGCTCGCCGTGCCCGGACGGCCCGTCTTCCGCGCCAACCACGCGCTGATGATGCGGGCCGGCCGGCGCGGCCTGGCCGCCCACCTGGAAGCGGTTTGAAGGAACCGTCCCCGGACCTGTATTGTTCAGTGCGTTCCCGGGCGATTAGCTCAGTGGGAGAGCGCTTCGTTCACACCGAAGAGGTCACTGGTTCGAACCCAGTATCGCCCACCATGTCGATGGCGGCTCGTGCCTGCGGAAAGCGCAGGCGGAGTCGCCATCGTCCTTTCTGCGCGGCTGCGCCGCGGGTGGCGGGGGCTCCGCCACCCGCACCCCCTTTTCCTGAGTACACCGCAGGTTCCCAGGCTCATGCCGCCGCCGAAAGATCCGGACGCAGTGGCCACGCCGGGTCCACCACCTCGTCCGTGCCCGTGCGCGCGAACCACGCCTGCAGCCCCCGCGCCTGCGCCGCGTGCCACACCGCCTGCAAGGGGTGCAGCTCGGCGGGGGACAGCCGTTCCAGCCGGGACGCGAAACGCCGCCCCACCGCCCGGGTCACCTCCAGCGCGGCCGTCGCGTCCGCCGCCGCGTCGTGCGCCCCCTCCAGGGCGACGCCGTAGTGCGCGCACAGATCGGTCAGCGTGCGCCGGCCCTTGCGATAGCGGTCCAGATGCTTGTCCAGCACCCACGGGTCCAGCACCAGCAGCGGCGTCCGCTCGAACCAGCGGCCCAGCGACGACGCGCGATGCCGGCGCAACTCCCGGTCCAGCAGCGTCAGATCGAACGGCGCGTTCATCACCACCAGCGGCCGGCCCACCCTGGCCTGCTCCGCCAGCGCCTGAGCCATCTCGTACATCACCGGCGCCGGCCAGCGGCCGTTGCGCTGCAGATGATCGTCCGTCAGCCCGTGCACCTCCGTCGCCGCGGCCGGCACCGGCACCCCCGGATTCACCAGCCAACGGGTCACCCGCGGCCGGGCGCCCGGCGCGTCCTGCACGACGAGGGCGGCCGACACGATCCGGTCGGTCTCGACGTCCACACCCGTCGTCTCCGTGTCGAAAGCGGCCAACGGCCCTTCGTACCAGCACGCCATACCCAACAACCCCTCGCTCACCGTCGGCAGTCGACGCACCGTCCGCTGCCCGATCCGGTGATACCCGGCCTGTTTGCGCCGTACGCCGGAAGGAGACAACAGGAGTACGGGTCTTTGCAGTTCAACGACCCGCAGCGGGGAAACACTTGTTCTGGAAGGCTGTTGGTCATGGCCATCGCGCAGCCCGAACGGGGCGGGCTGCTGCCCGAGCGCACGCCACCCACTCGCGGGACTCTCGCCACCACCGCCTGCATGGAGACACTGCAGGTCGGCTATCTGCACGCCGTCGCCGCCGCCGCGGGCTGCTCACTGTCCCAGCCGTTCCCGGACAACGGCATCGACTGGCACGTCAGCCACAGCGCCGCCGGGCACGTCGTCGACGACGAGGTCACCATCAAGGTGCAGCTCAAGGCGACCTACCAGCTCCGCCCCCACCCGCCGGGCCGCTCCTTCTCCTTCACGCTGGACAACGCGCACCTGGAGAAGCTCGCCCGCACCCCGGTCTCGGTGCACAAGATCCTGGTCGTCATGATCGTGCCGCGCTCCCAGGGCGACTGGCTGCGCGCCGGACACGACCGGCTCGACCTGCGGCACTGCTGCTACTGGACCAACCTCGCCGGACACCCGGTCACCGGCCGGCGCCGCACCACCGTACGGATCCCCACCTCACGCATCTTCGACGACCGGGCGCTGTGCGAGATCATGACGCGGGTCGGGACGGGAGGAAAACCGTGACGCACCGCCCGACCGGGGAACCCTTGAGGTCCGTACGCCCGCATCCCGCCGACGCCGCCCACGACGGCCGGCCGCCCGAGCCCGCCGACATCGACCCCGCCGTGCTCACCGCCCTCCTGCACCGGCACGGCTGGCAGCGGCGCGGCGGCGCCGTCGGACGCTACGGCCGCTGGACCCCGCCCGGACCCGGCACCGGCACCAGCCTGCTGGTACCGGCGAGCCGCGCCTTCCCCGACAGCGAGGACCTGCTCACCGAGGCCCTGCAGGCGCTGTCCCGCAGCGGCACGCCCTCCGCCCGCGAGATCCTGCTCGCCCTCGCCGTACCCGGCGACGAGATCCACTGGTGGCGCGACATACCGGCGGGACCCGGCGGCGCCACCGCCTGGACCGCGGAGGAACAGCTGCGCTCCGCCGCCCGCCGGACCCTCCTCGCCGCCGCACTCGCCACCCGGGCACGAGCCGGCTTCCACGGCGCCCGGCACCGCCGCCAGGCCGCCGCCGCACTGGACGCCGTCCTCGTCGGGCCCGCACCCGGCGGACGCCGGCTGACCGCCTTCGCCCCCGTCACCACCGGCCGCTCCCTCTCCGTACGCCTCCATCACGCCCTGTACGCCACGCGTGAGGCCATCGACTACCGCCGCGCCACCGGCGGCATGGACGCCTTCGACACGGCCGTCACGGCGGGCGTCAGCCATGAGCTCACGGAGGCCCTCGTCGCCCTGGTCCGGGGCACGGAGGGCGCCCGGATCGCCGTGGCCTGGGCCCCGGCGGCCGGTGTGCCCGAGGGCTGCGCCGCCGCCGCGGAACCCGTCGAGTTCTCACCCGGCGACCTGCCCGTGCTGCTCGAGGCCGGCCTGCGCTACCGGCGCGCGGAGCCGTCGATGACGGTGCGGATCACCGGCACGGTGGTCCGGATGCACAGGTCGGGGCACCGCGGCGAGGGCACGGTCCGGCTGCGCGTACTCGCCGGGGCCGAGGTCGGTCACGTCCGGATCGCACTCGGCGAGGAGGACTACCGCGTCGCCGGACACGCCCACCTCGTCGGACTGCCGGTGCGGGTGCGCGGGCGGCTGGAGAGCCGGGGCGGCTTCCGCCGGCTCACCGACGTCGGCGGGCTGGCACCGGTGCAGGTCGACGAGGCCGAGCGGGACCGGCTGATGAAGGCGCTCCAGGCGAACGCGGAGACCGCGGCCTTCTTCGGCGAGGCCTGCGGACCGGACTGCGAGGACTGACACCGGACCGTGGGCACTGACATCGGACCGCGGGCACTGACATCGGACCGCGGGGACTGATACCGGACCGCGGGGACTGATACCGGACCGCGGGGACTGATACCGGACCGCGGGGACTGATACCGGACCGCGGGGACTGATTTCGCGGTCGGCGGGCCCGGGTCGGTACGATCGCACCCATGCGTGCGCTCCGGTATGGCGCCGCGACCACAGCCTTCAGTCAGGAGAGACCGGTGTCAGACGTCCGTGTGATCATCCAACGCGATTCCGAGCGGGAAGAACGCGTGGTGACGACGGGCACTACGGCCGCCGAGCTCTTCGCCGGCGAGCGCTCGGTCATCGCCGCGCGCGTGGCCGGTGAGCTCAAGGACCTCGCCTACGAGGTCAAGGACGGCGAGACCGTCGAGGGAGTGGAGATCTCCTCCGAGGACGGTCTGAACATCCTGCGCCACTCCACCGCGCACGTCATGGCCCAGGCCGTGCAGGAGCTGTTCCCCGAGGCCAAGCTGGGCATCGGCCCGCCCGTCAAGGACGGCTTCTACTACGACTTCGACGTCGAGAAGCCCTTCCACCCCGATGACCTCAAGGCCATCGAGAAGAAGATGCAGGAGATCCAGAAGCGCGGGCAGAGGTTCTCCCGCCGTGTGGTCACCGACGAGGCCGCCCGCGAGGAGCTCGCCGACGAGCCGTACAAGCTGGAGCTGATCGGCCTCAAGGGCTCCGCCTCGCACGACGACGGCGCGGACGTCGAGGTCGGCGCCGGCGAGCTGACGATCTACGACAACCTGGACGCCAAGACCGGCGAGCTGTGCTGGAAGGACCTCTGCCGGGGCCCCCACCTGCCCACCACCCGGAACATCCCGGCCTTCAAGCTGATGCGCAACGCCGCCGCCTACTGGCGCGGCAGCGAGAAGAACCCGATGCTCCAGCGCATCTACGGCACCGCCTGGCCGACCAAGGACGAGCTGAAGGCCCACCTGGAGTTCCTCGCCGAGGCCGAGAAGCGCGACCACCGCAAGCTCGGCTCCGAGCTGGACCTGTTCTCCATCCCGGAGCAGATCGGCTCCGGCCTCGCCGTCTTCCACCCCAAGGGCGGCATCATCCGCCGGGTCATGGAGGACTACTCGCGGCGCCGCCACGAGGAGGAGGGCTACGAGTTCGTCTACACCCCGCACGCGACGAAGGGGAAGCTCTTCGAGACCTCGGGCCACCTGGACTGGTACGCCGACGGCATGTACCCGCCCATGCAGCTCGACGAGGGCGTGGACTACTACCTCAAGCCCATGAACTGCCCGATGCACAACCTGATCTTCGACGCGCGCGGCCGCTCGTACCGTGAACTGCCGCTGCGGCTCTTCGAGTTCGGCACCGTGTACCGGTACGAGAAGTCGGGCGTGGTGCACGGCCTGACCCGGGCCCGCGGCTTCACCCAGGACGACGCGCACATCTACTGCACCCGCGAGCAGATGTCGGAGGAGCTCGACAAGACGCTCACCTTCGTGCTGAACCTGCTGCGCGACTACGGTCTGAACGACTTCTACCTGGAGCTGTCCACCAAGGACCCGGAGAAGTTCGTCGGCTCCGACGAGGCCTGGGAGGAGGCCACGGAGACGCTGCGCCAGGTCGCCGAGAAGCAGAACCTGGAGCTCGTGGCGGACCCGGGCGGCGCCGCCTTCTACGGCCCGAAGATCTCCGTCCAGGCCAAGGACGCCATCGGCCGCACCTGGCAGATGTCGACCATCCAGCTCGACTTCAACCTGCCGGAGCGCTTCGACCTGGAGTACACCGGCGCGGACGGCTCCAAGACCCGCCCGGTCATGATCCACCGCGCGCTGTTCGGAAGCATCGAGCGGTTCTTCGCGGTGCTCCTGGAGCACTACGCGGGCGCGTTCCCGGCGTGGCTCGCCCCGGTCCAGGCGATCGGCATCCCGATCGGCGACGCGCACGTCGAGTACCTGGAGAAGTTCGCGGACGCGGCCCGCAAGCAGGGGCTGCGTGTCGAGGTCGACTCCTCCTCGGACCGCATGCAGAAGAAGATCCGCAACGCCCAGAAGCAGAAGGTGCCCTTCATGGTCATCGCGGGCGACGAGGACATGGCCAACGGCGCCGTCTCCTTCCGCTACCGCGACGGCTCCCAGGAGAACGGCATCCCCGTCGACGAGGCCATCGCGAAGATCGCGAAGGTCGTCGAGGAGCGCACCCAGGTCTGACCGCGCGGATGACTCCGAGGCCCCCGGGAGCGATCCCGGGGGCCTTTTCCGCGGTCCTCCGGTGACGCCATATGCTGCACGCATGACGAGTGAGCCGGAGCAGCAGTGGGGAGTGGGCACGCAGGACGCGTTCCAGCGTCTGTGGACGCCCCACCGGATGGCGTACATCCAGGGCGAGAACAAGCCGAGCGGCCCGGGCGCCGACGACGGCTGCCCCTTCTGCTCCATTCCGGCCAAGTCCGACGAGGACGGGCTGATCCTGCGGCGCGGCGAGCGGGTCTACGCGGTGCTCAACCTCTACCCGTACACGGGCGGCCATCTGATGACCGTGCCGTACCGGCACGTGGCCGACTACACGGACCTCACCGCGGAGGAGACGGCGGAGCTCGCCGAGCTCACCAAGCAGGCGATGACGGCACTGCGTACCGCGTCGGGCGCGCACGGCTTCAACATCGGCATGAACCAGGGCACGGTCGCGGGGGCGGGCATCGCCGCCCACCTCCACCAGCACGTCGTCCCCCGCTGGGGCGGCGACACGAACTTCATGCCGGTGGTCGGCCACACGAAGATCCTGCCCCAGCTCCTGGCGGACACGAGGAAGATGCTGTCGGAGGCGTGGCCGACGTAACTGCGGGCAATCGTGTCTCCCCCAGTGCCTCAAGGGCCTGGGAGGCACCCCCAGGGCGGCACGGGTGGGCGGTGGGGGCACCTCCCGCGCGAGCGGAGCCGAGCGTGGGGGAGGCACCTCGTCAGCGCCGAGCCGCGCACCCACCCCCGCCCAGCCACAACCCGCCGTACGTGACGCTCACGCGTCGTAGACATCCGCCTTCCGAGGCGAAGCATCCTGCACCGCCGTGCTGAGGAACGACGACCGCGACCCGAACTTCTCCGTGTCCACCCCGTTCTCCTCCAGCACCTTGATCGCGGCGGAGTGCACCACCCGCAGCACAGGCGCGGCCGCCCGCAACGCGTCGTCCGCCATGAACCGGTGCCGCCACGGCTTGTCCGCCCACGCGTGCCGCAGACCGAACGGCTCCGGCAGGCTCAGCTTGCCGCCCAGCCAGTACAGCAGCGGCGGGTACCAGGTCAGCGGCGCCCGGGCGGCCAGGCGCACCACCTCGTCCGAGTCGACCAGCGGGAGCTTCACCTTCCGGGTCTCCCAGAACCTGATCGACTTCTGGACCTCCTTCTCCTTGGCCGCCGGCTTGCTGGTGAACAGCGAGTGCACCGGCCCCAGCGCGTGCCCGGTGACCTCGATGCGCAGCGTCTCGTGCAGCACGGTCACGGTGATCAGCATGGTGATCACCAGCTGGCCGTCCCACAGCGTCCACTGCACACCCAGATAGTGCCGGTCGCCCGCGCCGAACTGCTGCTTGTTGCAGATGTCCTGTATGGCGTGCGACTTGACCTGGTACGCCTCGACGTCCGTGCCCTCGGGCCGGGAGACCGAGTCGGCGTTCTCACCGATGGGGGTGACGATCCAGTGCCGTACCGACGGCTTGGGGAAGCCGCCGGTGTGCAGCGGCCCGCGCTCCAGCATCCGCAGCCGGTCGTGGATGGACTTGACGACGTCCCAGCTGCGGAACGGGTTGATCTCCCGGTCCGGGTCGGCGGGCACCAGCTCCTCGGCGAGCTGCCAGCTGCCCCAGCGGGTGCCCATGCCGAGTATGCCCTTGGGCCCGGCGTAGAAGACGGAGTTGGACTGCTGTTCGGCGCTGAGCCGGGCCAGGGACTGGCGCAGTTGCTCGGCGGCCGTCTCGCCGGGGCTGCTCGGCACCGCCTCGGGCACCTTGGCGCCGATGCTGCTGCCGGAGAGCAGGCCGCTCCAGCGCTCGCGCAGGTCCCTCGCCGTGCGCTCGCAGATCTGCTTGGCCCAGAACCAGCCCAGCACCGGGGCGACGACCGCCGCGCGCGCGTACCAGCCCCAGAACCCGTCGAACGGCATGCGGATCAGGAACAGCACGGCGAGGGCGCCCACCGCGACCAGCAGGGTGGTGGCCAGCGCGCCCGCCCGCTTGTCCTCCCGCCTGGACATCGTCGTACGGATCTGGAAGACCAGCAGCCACACCAGCAGCCCCGGCAGGAAGAGCAGCCCGCACAGGACCATGACGGCGCTCAGCCAGTTGTCCCGCTCACGGCGGATGCGGTGCGCCGCCAGCGAGTGCTCGACCACCACCTGCGGCTGGGTGCCGAAGGACTGGATGAGCGGCGCGCGGCCGGAGCCGAGCATCCGGTCGATGATCGCCCTGGAGTACGCCTCGCCCAGGTTCGGCCGGAACAGCTTCAGCCTGGGTGCGCTCACGGCCGACTTGTGCCACTCGTTGTTGGCCTTGAGTATCTCCTCGGCCTCGTTGTCCCGGTAGGCCGCCGAGGCCAGCGCGAACGTCGGCGTCTGCCCCTCGTCGCCCGTGCGCGGCACCTGCGGACCGAAGAAATCCGCGTAACCGCTCTCAACGGTCATTCCCGCCCCCGATCGCCGCGACTGTCGTCTTGCGGCCTTCCCGACTTCCTTGCTGCGCACACCTGTTGATCAGGTATTCAGCGTATCCGTACCCGCCGTCGTCCGTCGGCGGACGGCCGAAGCCGTCCGCCACCACGGAGTGAAGCACTCCGAAGTCGTCCTGGTACGAGGGGCGTACGCGGGCGCCCGCCGGGTCTCCCGGGGGCGCCCGTCGCCGGTTACGAGGCGGTACGCGCCTCTTCCTTGACCCGTTCCGCCACGTTCGACGGCATGGGTTCGTGCCGCGCGTACCGGCGGCTGAACCGGGCGGTGCCGTGCGAGAGGGAGCGCAGGTCGACGGCGTACCGGCCGATCTCGATCTCGGGGACCTCGGCCTTGATGAGGGTGCGTCCGCCGGGTGACTGCTCGGTGCCGAGCACCCGGCCGCGCCGGCCGGACAGATCGCTCATCACGGGGCCGACGTAGCCGTCGCCGACCAGGACGCTCACCTCGGCCACCGGCTCCAGCAGATGGATCTTCGCGTCCGCGGCCGCCTCCCGCAGGGCCAGCGCGCCGGCCGTCTGGAACGCGGCGTCGGAGGAGTCCACGGAGTGCGCCTTGCCGTCGAGGAGCGTCACGCGGACGTCGACCAGCGGATGTCCCGCGGCGACTCCCTTCACGGCCTGGGCCCGTACGCCCTTCTCGACGGAGGGGATGAACTGACGCGGCACCGCGCCGCCGACCACCTTGTCGACGAACTCGACGCCCGAGCCGTTCGGCAGTGGCTCCACCTCGATCTCGCAGATGGCGAACTGCCCGTGTCCGCCGGACTGTTTGACGTGCCGGCCACGCCCGGCCGCCTTGCCGCCGAACGTCTCCCTGAGCGACACCCGGTGCGGTACGACGTCGACCTGGACGCCGTAGCGGCTGCGCAGCCGTTCCAGGGCCACCTCCGCGTGCGCCTCGCCCAGGCACCACAGCACCACCTGGTGGGTGTCCTGGTTCTGCTCCAGCCGCATCGTCGGGTCCTCGGCCACCAGCCGGGACAGGCCCTGCGAGAGCTTGTCCTCGTCGGGTTTGCTGTGCGCCTGGATGGCCAGCGGCAGCAGCGGGTCGGGCATCTCCCAGGGCTCCATGAGCAGCGGGTCGTCCTTGGCGGACAGGGTGTCGCCGGTCTCCGCGCGGCTGAGCTTCGCCACGCACGCGAGGTCGCCCGCGATGACGTGGGAGACGGGCCGCTGCTGTTTGCCGAACGGCGTGGACAGGGCGCCGATCCGCTCGTCCACGTCGTGGTCCTCGTGGCCCCGGTCTGCGAGCCCGTGTCCGGAGACGTGCACGGTCTGGTCGGCGCGCAGGGTGCCGGAGAAGAGCCGGATCAGGGAGAGCCGGCCGACGTACGGGTCGGAGGAGGTCTTCACGACCTCCGCGACCAGCGGGGCGTCCGGGTCGCACGGTTTCAGCTCGCGCGGCCTGCCGTCGACGGTGGTCACGCTCGGGGTGCCGTGCTCCAGCGGGGTCGGGAAGCCGCCGGTGACCAGCTCAAGGAGTTCGACCGTGCCGAGTCCCTGGCGGGCGCCGTCGGCGGCCGGGGCGGCGGCCAGGACGGGGAAGAACACCCCGCGCGCGACCGCCCGCTCCAGGTCCTCGATCAGCGTCCTGACGTCGACCTGCTCGCCTCCGAGATAGCGGTCCATGAGGGTCTCGTCCTCGCTCTCGGCGATGATCCCCTCGATGAGCCGGCCGCGGGCCTCCTCGATCAGCGGGAGCTGGTCCTCGCCGGGCTCGGACTCCTTGCGTTCGCCGGTGGAGTAGTCGAACAGCTTCCGCGACAGCAGTCCGGTCAGACCCGTCACGGGCGCGTGTCCGTCGGGCCCCTCCGGGCCGTGCAGCGGCAGGTACAGCGGCAGCACGGCGTCGGGGTCGTCGCCGCCGAACGTCTCCGCGCAGACGCGGGTCATCTCCTCGAAGTCCGCGCGGGCCGCCTCCAGGTGCGTGACGACGATGGCGCGCGGCATGCCGACCGCCGCGCACTCGTCCCACACCATGCGGGTCGAGCCGTCCACGCCGTCCGAGGCCGAGACGACGAAGAGGGCCGCGTCCGCCGCCCGCAGACCGGCCCTGAGGTCCCCGACGAAGTCGGCGTATCCGGGGGTGTCCAGAAGGTTGACCTTGATGCCGTCCCATTCGAGGGGCACCAGGGAGAGCTGTACGGAGCGCTGCTGCCGGTGCTCGATGTCGTCGTAGTCGGAGACGGTGCCGCCGTCCTCCACACGGCCCGCCCGGTTCACCGCCCCCGCGGTCAGCGCGAGGGCCTCCACCAGGGTCGTCTTGCCCGATCCGGAGTGGCCGACCAGCACCACATTCCGTACGGACGTGGGGTGGCCGGCCGCCTGCGCCCTGCCGGCGGCTCCGGGGTGTGTGTGCGCCTTGTCGCCCATGATCCTGCCTCCCGTGCACGGTGAGGTCACTGTGGGCGCGGACCCGCGGAATCCGCGTGCGGTGCGGCTCCGGCGACGCCCGCGGTCCTTCGAGCTTTCCACTCCCGTCACGGCGCGTCCATACGAACGACGCGATCCCGACGCCCGTCCCTGCTCACGGCGGTGCGGACCGCGTCGCCGGCCAGGGCCTGCCCGGCGGCCGAGCCGGAGGAAACCGGCGACGCCCCGCGGCCCGAACGCGCGGGGGCGACGGGGGTGCCCCCGCACGCGTGAGGTACCGCTGTCGTCTGACCTCCAGATCGGCCCGGGGGAACAGGTGCCCCCGCGCGCGTGAGGTACCGCTTGAGCGGAGCCGGGAGCCGGGAGCCGGGAGCCGGGAGCGGGGCAGCGGGGGAGCGCGCGCAGCCGCAAGGCGGGGGAGGGAGCCGACGAGACGGGGTCCCTCCCGCGCGGCGGAGATCTTCCCGCTCGAGCGAAGCCGAGCGTGGGGGAGCCGGAGAGTGACGACAACGCGGCTCGGGGGCACCCCCTTCAGGCAGTGGGGGAGCGCGTACCGGGGGCCCCGCGCCCGCGGAGTGGTCCGCCGGACAGTCCCTGTCCCGCTCCCGCGCGGGCGTAGCGGGCCGACGAGGCGGCCGGCCGACGTCGACGCGTACGGTCCCGCTCCCGCGCGGGCACAGCGGGTGGCGGGTGGTGCGTGCCGGAGTGAGGGCATCGTGGTCCCGCTCCCGCGCGGGCGTGACGGGTGGGCATCGGTACCGTCCGGCGCCGATGCCGGTGAGTCCCGCCCTCGCGGGGGGCGTAGCGGGCGGCGTGCGCCAGTGTGAGGGCATCGTGACCCCGCTCCCGCGCGGGTGTACGGGTGCCCCGCCGTCGCCCGCGCGTGTGCGTGGCTACGATTGGGCCCGCCGGGTGGCCAGCAGGGGCCACGCGGCCCCACCGACCGTCGGGAAGGCCATGCTGAACAAGTACGCGCGTGCATTCTTCACGCGTGTCCTCACACCGTTCGCCGCGTTTCTCATCCGGCGGGGGGTCAGCCCCGACACGGTCACGCTCATCGGCACCGCGGGAGTGGTCGCGGGCGCGCTGGTCTTCTACCCCATGGGCGAGTTCTTCTGGGGCACGGTCGTGATCACGCTGTTCGTGTTCTCCGACCTCGTCGACGGCAACATGGCGCGCCAGCTGGGCCGCTCCAGCCGCTGGGGCGCCTTCCTGGACTCCACCCTGGACCGGGTCGCCGACGGCGCGATCTTCGGCGGCTTCGCCCTCTGGTACGCCGGGGGCGGCGACGACATCGCCCTGTGCGCGGTGTCGATCTTCTGCCTGGCCAGCGGCCAGGTGGTCTCGTACACCAAGGCGCGCGGCGAGTCGATCGGCCTGCCGGTCGCCGTCAACGGGCTCGTCGAGCGGGCCGAACGGCTGGTGGTCTCGCTGGTCGCGGCCGGTTTCGCGGGCCTGCACGCGTTCGGTGTACCCGGCATCCAGTACCTGTTGCCGGTCGCCCTGTGGATCGTCGCCGTCGGCAGCCTGGTCACGCTGATCCAGCGGGTGGTCACCGTGCGCCGTGAGTCCGCCGAGGTGGAGGCCGCGGAGCGGCAGGAGGCCCAGGGGAGCGAGGCCGCGAAGTGAGCGCCCAGGAGCGGCTGACCGACGCCCTGTACGGCGCCGGCTGGAGCACCGTCAAGAAACTCCCCGAGCCGGTCGCCGTGCGCCTCGGGAGGACCATCGCCGACCTCGCGTGGAAGCAGCGCGGCAAGGGCGTGCTCCGGCTGGAGAGCAACTACGCGCGCGTCGTGCCGGACGCGGGCCCGGAGCGGCTGGCCGAACTCTCCCGCGCGGGGATGCGGTCGTATCTGCGCTACTGGATGGAGTCCTTCCGGCTGCCCGCCTGGAGTCCCGAGCGCATCGCGGACGGCCTCGACGTCAAGGACCTCCACCACCTGACCGACGGCATGGCGGCCGGCAAGGGCGTCGTCCTGGCGCTGCCGCACCTCGCCAACTGGGACCTCGCCGGCGCCTGGGTCACCACGAAGCTCGGCATACCGTTCACCACCGTCGCCGAGCGGCTGAAGCCGGAGACGCTGTACGACCGTTTCGTCGCCTACCGCGAGGGCCTCGGCATGGAGGTGCTGCCGCACAGCGGCGGCTCCGTCTTCGGCACCCTGGCCCGGCGGCTGCGCGACGGCGGACTGGTCTGCCTGGTCGCCGACCGTGACCTGTCCGCCTCCGGTGTCGAAGTCGGCTTCTTCGGCGAGACCGCCCGGATGCCGGCCGGACCCGCCCTGCTCGCCCAGCAGACCGGGGCCCGGCTGCTGCCGGTGACCCTCTGGTACGACGACTCGCCGGTGATGCGGGGCCGGGTCCACCCACCGGTCGAGGTCCCCGGGGCAGGCACGCGCGCCGAAAAGACGTCTGTCATGACACAGGCGCTGGCCGACGCCTTCGCCACGGGGATCACCGACCATCCGGAGGACTGGCACATGCTGCAGCGCTTGTGGCTGAGGGACCTCGACCCCGCGCGGGACCCCGCGACCGCCCCCGGGCAGGACCGGAAGGGGACCTCGTGAGGATCGGCATCGTCTGCCCGTACTCCTGGGACGTGCCGGGAGGCGTCCAGTTCCACATCCGTGACCTGGCCGAGTACTTCATCCGGCTCGGTCACGAGGTGTCCGTCCTCGCCCCGGCCGACGACGACACCCCGCTGCCCCCGTACGTCGTCTCGGCGGGCCGCGCGGTGCCGGTGCCGTACAACGGCTCGGTGGCCCGGCTCAACTTCGGCTTCCTGTCCGCCGCGCGGGTACGGCGCTGGCTGCACGAGGGCGCCTTCGACGTCGTCCACATCCACGAGCCGACCTCGCCCTCGCTCGGCCTGCTGACCTGCTGGGCGGCCGAGGGGCCGATCGTCGCCACCTTCCACACCTCCAATCCGCGCTCCCGCGCGATGATCGCCGCGTACGCGATCCTCCAGGCCGCCCTGGAGAAGATCAGCGCGCGGATCGCGGTGAGCGAGTACGCCCGCCGCACCCTCGTCGAGCACCTGGGCGGCGACGCGGTGGTCATCCCGAACGGCGTCGACGTCGACTTCTTCGCCAAGGCCGAACCCAAGCCCGAGTGGCAGGGCGACACCATCGGCTTCATCGGCCGGATCGACGAGCCCCGCAAGGGCCTGCCGGTGCTGATGAAGGCCCTGCCGAAGATCCTCGCCGCCCGGCCGCGGACGCGGCTGCTGGTCGCCGGGCGCGGCGACGAGGAGGAGGCGGTCGAGTCGCTGCCCCGGGAGCTGCGCCCGCGCGTGGAGTTCCTCGGCATGGTCAGCGACGAGGACAAGGCCCGCTTCCTGCGCAGCGTCGACCTGTACGTGGCGCCCAACACCGGCGGGGAGAGCTTCGGCATCATCCTGGTCGAGGCGATGTCGGCGGGTGCGCCGGTGCTCGCCTCCGACCTGGACGCGTTCGCGCAGGTCCTCGACCAGGGAGCGGCGGGCGAGCTGTTCGCCAACGAGGACGCGGACGCGCTCGCCGAGGCGGCCGTACGGCTCCTGGGGGACCCGGAGCGCCGCGCGGAGCTCAGCGAACGCGGCAGCGCCCACGTCCGCCGCTTCGACTGGTCGACGGTCGGCGCGGACATCCTGTCGGTCTACGAGACGGTGACGACGGGCGCGGCGGCGGTGGCGACGGACGATCGCGCGACGGGCCTGCGGGCACGGTTCGGCCTGGCACGGGACTAGGGCCTGCCCGGACCGTTCCCGCCCGCCGCGCGACGCCCGGCACGTAC
>NZ_JBITCL010000013.1:76162-110895 GCF_044453165.1 Streptomyces sp. NPDC051740
GTACGTACTTCCCGCAGAGCAGGGGATCCCAGCCGCGTGGCCTGGCCCTTCGGGCGGGCGACGGGAAGGGGCGGACAGGCCCCGGGGACGAGGCCGTCCAGGCTGGTGGGGCACAGGGCCTGCCCGGACCGTTCCCGCCCGCCGCGCGACGCCCGGCACGTACTTCCCGCAGAGCAGGGGATCCCAGCCGCGTGGCCTGGCCCTTCGGGCGGGCGACGGGAAGGGGCGGACAGGCCCCGGGGACGAGGCCGTCCAGGCCGAAGGGGGTCCGGGGGCGCAGTCACCGAAGAGCGCCCCCGGTAGCCTTGCCGCCCGTGACCGCAACCCTCATCTGGATCCTCGTCGCCCTCGTCGCCCTCGTCGTCATCGGCCTCTACCTGAGCTGGACGGCGGGACGCCTGGACCGGCTGCACGCCCGGATCGACGCCGCCCGGGCCGCGCTCGACGCCCAACTGCTGCGCCGTGCCTCCGTGGCGCAGGAACTGGCCACCTCGGGTGTGCTCGACCCCGCCGCGTCGATCGTGCTCTACGAGGCCGCGCACGCCGCGCGGCAGTCGGTCGAGGAGCAGCGCGAGGTCGCGGAGAGCGAGCTCAGCCAGGCGCTGCGCGCGGTGTTCGGCGACGCGCAGCAGGTGGACGCGGTCCGGGAGGCCCCCGGGGGCGAGGAGGCGGCCCTGGAGCTCGCCGAGGCGGTGCGCAGGGTGCCGATGGCCCGCCGCTTCCACAACGACGCCGTACGGGCGGCACGGGCGCTGCGCCGGCACCGCAAGGTGCGCTGGTTCCGGCTGGCCGGACACGCGCCCTTCCCGATGGCCTTCGAGATGGACGACGAACCGCCGGCCGCCCTGGTCGAGCGGGCCGCGTAACGGCGGGATCCGGCCACCCGGCCGGACCGCCGCCGACCGAAAAGGATCCACCGGCTTCCCATTGGCCCTTGCTGTGGCCTGGTCCGCTCACGTTTCCTCGGTGCTGCAGAAACCCCCTCCTTCCCCTCAGCGAGGTCATTCGTGTCCAGCACGCTCTCCGAAAACCAGGGTCCCGAGACCGGCACCGCCCGTGTGAAGCGCGGCATGGCCGAGCAGCTCAAGGGCGGCGTGATCATGGACGTCGTCACGCCGGAGCAGGCCAAGATCGCCGAGGACGCCGGCGCCGTCGCCGTCATGGCCCTGGAGCGGGTCCCCGCCGACATCCGCAAGGACGGTGGCGTGGCCCGGATGTCCGACCCGGACATGATCGAGGGCATCATCGGCGCGGTCTCCATCCCCGTGATGGCCAAGTCCCGCATCGGCCACTTCGTCGAGGCCCAGGTGCTGCAGTCCCTCGGCGTCGACTACATCGACGAGTCCGAGGTCCTCACCCCGGCCGACGAGGTCAACCACAGCGACAAGTTCGCCTTCACCACCCCCTTCGTCTGCGGCGCCACCAACCTCGGCGAGGCCCTGCGCCGCATCGCCGAGGGCGCCGCCATGATCCGCTCCAAGGGCGAGGCCGGCACCGGCAACGTCGTCGAGGCCGTACGCCACCTGCGCCAGATCAAGAACGAGATCGCCCGCCTGCGCGGCTACGACAACAACGAGCTGTACGCCGCCGCCAAGGAGCTGCGCGCCCCGTACGAGCTGGTCAAGGAGGTCGCCGAGCTGGGCAAGCTCCCGGTGGTCCTCTTCTCCGCCGGCGGTGTGGCCACCCCGGCCGACGCCGCGCTGATGCGCCAGCTCGGCGCCGAGGGCGTCTTCGTCGGCTCCGGCATCTTCAAGTCCGGCGACCCGGCCAAGCGTGCCGCCGCCATCGTCAAGGCGACCACCTTCTACGACGACCCGAAGATCATCGCGGACGCGTCCCGCAACCTCGGCGAGGCCATGGTCGGCATCAACTGCGACACCCTCCCCGAGACCGAGCGCTACGCCAACCGCGGCTGGTGACCGTGATCATCGGTGTCCTGGCCCTCCAGGGCGACGTACGGGAGCACCTCGTCGCCCTGGCCGCAGCCGACGCCGTGGCCAGGCCGGTCCGGCGCCCCGAGGAACTCGCCGAGGTCGACGGCCTGGTCATCCCCGGCGGGGAGTCCACCACGATCTCCAAGCTGGCCGTCCTCTTCGGCCTGATGGAGCCGCTCCGGGCGCGTGTGCGCGAGGGCATGCCCGTCTACGGCACCTGCGCCGGCATGATCATGCTGGCCGACAAGATCCTCGACCCGCGCTCGGGCCAGGAGACCCTCGGCGGCATCGACATGATCGTGCGCCGCAACGCCTTCGGCCGGCAGAACGAGTCCTTCGAGGCCGCGGTCGACGTCAAGGGCGTCGAGGGCGATCCCGTGGAGGGCGTCTTCATCCGCGCCCCCTGGGTGGAGTCCGTCGGCGCCGGCGCCGAGGTGCTCGCCGAGCACGGCGGCCACATCGTCGCCGTCCGCCAGGGCAACGCGCTGGCCACGTCGTTCCACCCGGAACTGACCGGCGACCACCGCGTGCACGGCCTCTTCGTCGACATGGTGCGCGCGTGCCGGGCGGCCGAGTCCTTGTAGGATTCCTGCGTTCGTTGCAGAGATGGGTTACGCGAAGGAGACAGGCAGATGTCCGGCCACTCTAAATGGGCCACGACGAAGCACAAGAAGGCCGTGATCGACGCCAAGCGCGGCAAGCTCTTCGCGAAGCTGATCAAGAACATCGAGGTCGCCGCGCGTATGGGCGGTGTCGATCTGGAGGGCAACCCCACCCTCTACGACGCCGTCCAGAAGGCCAAGAAGCAGTCGGTGCCGAACAAGAACATCGACTCCGCCATCAAGCGCGGTGGCGGTCTCGAGGCCGGTGGCGCCGACTACGAGACGATCATGTACGAGGGTTACGGTCCGAACGGTGTCGCGGTGCTCATCGAGTGCCTCACCGACAACCGCAACCGTGCCGCCTCGGACGTACGTGTCGCGATGACCCGCAACGGCGGCTCCATGGCCGACCCGGGCTCGGTGTCGTACCTGTTCAACCGCAAGGGCGTGGTGATCGTCCCCAAGGGCGAGCTGACCGAGGACGACGTCCTCGCCGCCGTCCTGGACGCGGGTGCCGAGGAGGTCAACGACCTCGGCGAGAACTTCGAGGTGCTCAGTGAGGCCAGCGACATGGTCGCCGTGCGCACCGCTCTGCAGGACGCCGGGATCGACTACGACTCCGCCGAGGCCAACTTCGTCCCGACCATGCAGGTCGAGCTGGACGAGGAGGGCGCCAAGAAGATCTTCAAGCTCATCGACGCGCTGGAGGACAGCGACGACGTGCAGAACGTCTTCGCCAACTTCGACGTGAGCGACGAGATCATGGAGAAGGTCGACGCGTAACGCGTCCACTGCTCAGCGGGCCGGCGGGACGCTTCCGCCGGCCCGCCGCTCTGTCAGTGGCACCCGATAGCCTGCACAAACAGGTGATCGAGGGAAAAGGGGTGGCACGTGCGCGTACTGGGGGTGGACCCGGGGCTGACCCGGTGCGGTGTCGGTGTCGTGGAGGGCGTCGCCGGGCGGCCGCTCACCATGCTCGGCGTGGGCGTCGTCCGCACGCCGGCCGACGCCGACCTCGGCCACCGCCTCGTCGCCGTCGAGCAGGGCCTCGAACAGTGGCTGGACGAGCACCGGCCCGAGGTCGTCGCCGTGGAGCGCGTCTTCAGCCAGCACAACGTGCGTACGGTGATGGGCACCGCCCAGGCCAGCGCCGTCGCCATCCTGTGCGCCTCCCGCCGCGGCATCCCCGTCGTCCTGCACACGCCCAGCGAGGTCAAGGCCGCCGTCACCGGCTCGGGCCGCGCCGACAAGGCGCAGGTCGGCGCCATGGTCACCCGCCTGCTGCGGCTGGACGCGCCGCCGAAGCCCGCCGACGCCGCCGACGCCCTCGCGCTCGCCATCTGCCACATCTGGCGCGCCCCCGCGCAGAACCGGCTCCAGCAGGCCGCCGCCCTGCACGCCTCCAGAACCTCCCGCGCACCACAAGCCCCGCGCGCATCGAAAGGCCGTACGACATGATCGCCTTCGTCAGCGGCACGGTCGCCGCCCTCGCTCCCGACACCGCGGTGGTCGAGGTCGGCGGGGTCGGCATGGCCGTCCAGTGCACGTCGAACACGCTCTCCACGCTCCGCGTCGGACAGCCCGCGAAACTCGCCACCTCCCTCGTCGTCCGCGAGGACTCGCTGACCCTGTACGGCTTCGCCGACGACGACGAGCGCCAGGTCTTCGTGCTGCTCCAGACCGCCAGCGGCGTGGGCCCCCGGCTGGCCCAGGCGATGCTCGCCGTGCACACCCCCGACGCCCTGCGCAGAGCCGTGGCCACCGGGGACGAGAAGGCGCTGACCGCCGTCCCCGGCATCGGGAAGAAGGGCGCCCAGAAGCTGCTCCTGGAGCTCAAGGACCGCCTCGGCGAGCCGCTCGGCGCCCCCGCCGTCGGCGCGCCGGTCACCAGCGGCTGGCGCGACCAGCTGCACGCCGCCCTGATCGGCCTCGGGTACGCGACCCGTGAGGCCGACGAGGCCGTGTCCGCCGTGGCACCCCAGGCGGAGGCCGCCGAGGGCACCCCGCAGGTGGGGCAGCTGCTGAAGGCGGCCCTGCAGACGCTGAACCGCGCCCGATAGCCCGTACGGAGAGCTGAGGCATACGCACATGAACTGGGACGACGCCACCGACACCGACGCCACCGGCGAGCGGCTGGTGGGCTCTGTCGCCGACCGCGAGGACCAGGCCGTCGAGGCCGCCCTGCGCCCCAAGGACCTGGGCGAGTTCATCGGCCAGGAGAAGGTCCGCGAGCAGCTCGACCTCGTGCTGCGCGCCGCCCGCGCGCGGGGCGCCACCGCCGACCACGTGCTGCTCTCCGGCGCCCCCGGCCTCGGCAAGACCACCCTCTCGATGATCATCGCCGCCGAGATGGAAGCCCCCATCCGCATCACCTCGGGTCCCGCCATCCAGCACGCCGGCGACCTCGCGGCGATCCTCTCCTCCCTCCAGGAGGGTGAGGTGCTCTTCCTCGACGAGATCCACCGCATGTCCCGGCCCGCCGAGGAGATGCTCTACATGGCGATGGAGGACTTCCGCGTCGACGTGATCGTCGGCAAGGGCCCCGGCGCCACCGCCATCCCCCTCGAACTGCCCCCCTTCACCCTGGTCGGCGCCACCACCCGGGCAGGCCTGCTGCCGCCCCCGCTGCGCGACCGCTTCGGCTTCACCGCGCACATGGAGTTCTACGAGCCCGCCGAGCTGGAGCGGGTCGTCCACCGCTCGGCGAGCCTCCTCGACGTGGAGATCGACCCGGCCGGCGCCGCGGAGATCGCCGGCCGCTCCCGCGGCACGCCCCGCATCGCCAACCGCCTCCTGCGCCGCGTCCGGGACTACGCGCAGGTCAAGGCCGACGGGGTGATCACCAAGGACATCGCCGCGGCGGCCCTCGCCGTCTACGAGGTCGACGCCCGGGGCCTCGACCGGCTGGACCGGGCCGTACTGGAGGCGCTGCTGAAGCTGTTCGGCGGCGGACCGGTCGGCCTGTCCACGCTCTCCGTCGCGGTCGGGGAGGAACGTGAGACCGTGGAAGAGGTGGCCGAACCCTTCCTCGTACGGGAGGGCCTGCTCGCCCGCACCCCGCGCGGGCGGGTCGCCACCCCGGCGGCATGGGCGCATCTCGGCCTTACGCCGCCCCGCTCGGGGACCCCCGGAAACGGACAAGGGGACCTGTTCGGGGCGTGACGGCGAGGACGACGGCGCGGGCAGGAACCCCGGTGCCACGCTGAGCGTTGTTCCCTGCGCGCGGACTCGCTTAGACTCCGCCGATGCCACCCTTGCCGGCGGCAGTACATACCCCCAACCATCAGGCCGTTCACCATCGCGGTCGTGTGAAGGAAGTTCCGACCCGTGAGTCTCCTGACCCTCCTCCCGTTCATTGTGCTCATCGGGGCCATGTTCCTGATGACCCGGTCGGCCAAGAAGAAGCAGCAGCAGGCCATCGACATGCGGAACCAGATGCAGCCCGGTTCCGGCGTCCGCACCATCGGGGGCATGTACGCCACGGTCAAGGAGGTCAGTGAGGACACGGTCCTCCTCGACGCCGGTCCGGGTGTGGAACTGCTGTTCGCCAAGAACTCGATCGGTTCCGTCCTGACCGACGAGGAGTACAACCGCATCGTCCACGGCATCGAACACGACCTGAAGTCCGACGCCGACGTCGTCCCCGACGACGCCTCCTCCCTCACCGAGACCGACGACTCCTCCGACGCTGCCGCCGCCTCCGACGACACGCCTGTCGACCTCGGCAAGAAGGACGCGGCCGACGAGCCGGCCGACGCCGACGAGGCGAAGGCGGACGCGCAGTCGAAGAAGTCCGACGGCGACTCCGACGCGAAGTAGTCGTGGCCCGGGGCGCGCGGGCAGCGCCCGCGCGCCCCGGGACATGCCCGACTCGCACGGAGTCCCGACACCATGTCATGGCCGCCCGCCCGCAGATCCGGCGCGAGGCGGCCCGAGAGGGAGTACGAGAAGGTGGCAGCACTCAAAAAGGGACGGAACGCGAGCGCCACAAGTAAGCCGTGGCGCTCGCTCGCTCTGATCCTGATCGCCATCGTGGCGCTCACCGGCGGCATGTTCGCATCCGGGCACACCACTCCGCGTCTCGGCATCGACCTGGCCGGTGGTACGAGCATCACGCTGGCGGCGGTCCCCGAGGCCGGCCAGGAGTCCGCGATCAACAAGACCAACATGAACACCGCGGTCTCCATCATGGAGCGGCGTGTCAACGGTCTTGGCGTCTCGGAGGCCGAGGTCCAGACGCAGGGTGACCGCAACATCATCGTCAACATTCCCAAGGGCACCAATTCCAAGCAGGCCCGGGACCAGGTGGGCACCACCGCCAAGCTGTACTTCCGCCCGGTCGTCGCCACCGAACTCGCCGGTGGCGGCGCCGCTCCCACGCCCAGCGCGACCAGCGACGGCTCGGAGCAGGACTCCGGCGAGGACAAGGCGACCGACAAGGCCACGGAGAAGGCGACCGACGGTTCCTCCCCGTCGGCGAGCGCCACCACCCAGGGCCGTGCCGTCACCGACGCACTGAAGGCCGACGAGACGCCGTCCGCCTCCCCGAGCGGCACGGCCGAGGACGGGGCCAGCCCCTCCGCGTCCGCGACCGGCGGCACCTCCGGCGACGCCGACAGCAAGCTCCAGGCCCAGTACGCCGCGCTCGACTGCACCAAGGAGAGCGTCCGCGCCAAGGCCGGTGACGGTTCCAAGGCCGACGACTCGACCGTCGCCTGCGGCCAGAACTCCCAGGGCCAGTGGCAGAAGTACATCCTCGGTCCCGCCGCGGTCGACGGCACGGACGTCGACGAGGCCAACGCCGTCCTGAACACCCAGACCGGTGCCGGCTGGACCGTCACCATGGACTTCACGGACAAGGGCGCCAAGAAGTTCGCCGACATCACCGGCCAGCTCGCCCAGAACCAGTCCCCGCAGAACCAGTTCGCCATCGTCCTGGACAACGAGGTCGTCTCCGACCCGTACGTCAGCCAGGCCCTGACCGGCGGCAACGCCGAGATCTCCGGCAACTTCACCCAGCAGTCGGCCCAGGAACTGGCCAACATGCTGTCCTACGGCGCCCTGCCGCTGACCTTCCGCGAGGACAGCGTCACCACCGTCACCGCCGCGCTCGGCGGCGAGCAGCTGAAGGCCGGTCTGATCGCCGGCGCCATCGGCCTCGCCCTGGTCGTCATCTACCTGCTGGTCTACTACCGCGGACTGTCCTTCATCGCCATCGCCTCCCTGCTGGTCTCCGCGGCCCTCACCTACGTGATCATGTCGCTGCTCGGCCCGACCATCAATTTCGCGCTGAACCTGCCGGCCGTGTGCGGAGCCATCGTCGCCATCGGCATCACGGCGGACTCGTTCATCGTGTTCTTCGAACGGGTCCGGGACGAGATCCGCGAGGGCCGCACCCTGCGCCCCTCCGTGGAGCGCGCCTGGCCGCGCGCCCGGCGCACCATCCTGGTCTCCGACTTCGTGTCCTTCCTCGCCGCCGCGGTGCTCTTCATCGTCACGGTCGGCAAGGTCCAGGGCTTCGCGTTCACGCTCGGCCTGACCACCGTGCTCGACGTCGTGGTGGTGTTCTTCTTCACCAAGCCGCTGCTGACGCTGATGGCCCGCCGCAAGTTCTTCGCGAGCGGCCACAAGTGGTCCGGTCTCGACCCGAAGGCACTGGGCGCGAAGCCGCCCCTGCGCCGCACCCGCCGTCCCTCCGCCCCCACCCAGACGAAGGAGGCGTGAGATGTCGAAACTCGGCACCCTCGGGGCCCGGCTGCACCACGGCGAGGTCGGCTACGACTTCATCAAGAACCGCAAGATCTGGTACGGCATCTCCATCCTGATCACCATCACGGCCATCCTCGGCCTGTCGGTGCGCGGCCTGCACATGGGCATCGAGTTCCAGGGCGGAGCGGTCTTCACCACCCCGAAGAACATGAGCGTCTCGGTCGCCCAGGCCGAGGGGTACGCGGAGGACGCCTCCGGTCACGACGCGATCGTCCAGAAGCTCGGTGACGGCAGCCTGCGCATCCAGGTCGCGGGCATCGACACCAAGACCTCGGACAGCATCAAGGACAAGCTCGCCGAGGACCTCAAGGTCGACGGGGAGCGGATCAATGCCGAGCTGGTCGGCCCGAGCTGGGGCGAGCAGATCGCCAACAAGGCCTGGCAGGGCCTCGGCATCTTCATGATCCTGGTCGTGATCTACCTGGCGATCGCCTTCGAGTGGCGCATGGCACTCGCCGCGTTCGTCGCCCTGATCCACGACATCACCATCACCGTCGGCATCTACGCCCTCGTCGGCTTCGAGGTCACGCCGGGCACGGTGATCGGTCTGCTGACCATCCTCGGCTACTCGCTCTACGACACGGTCGTCGTCTTCGACAGCCTCAAGGAACAGACCAAGGACATCACCAAGCAGACCCGCTGGACCTACAGCGAGATCGCCAACCGTTCCATCAACAGCACCCTGGTCCGCTCCATCAACACCACGGTGGTCGCGCTGCTGCCGGTGGCCGGTCTGCTGTTCATCGGTGGCGGTGTCCTCGGCGCCGGCATGCTGAACGACATCTCGCTGTCGCTGTTCGTCGGCCTCGCCGCCGGAGCGTACTCCTCGATCTTCATCGCCACCCCGCTCGTCGCCGACCTCAAGGAGCGCGAGCCGGCGATGAAGTCGCTGAAGAAGCGCGTCCTGGCCAAGCGTGCCCAGGGCGAGACCGCGGGCGGGACGCAGGAGGCCCCGGTCACCGGCGAGGAGCACGACGACGAGTCCGAGGACGCCGCACCCGCGGTCGTCGGCCCGCGCGACCAGTCGGCCACCCGCACCCGCGGCCGGGGCCGTCCCTCCGGGAAGCGCCGATGACCGAGATCAGAGAGCTGCTGCTCAGTCGCATCCGGGACGTGGCGGACTACCCGGAGCCGGGTGTGATGTTCAAGGACATCACCCCGCTCCTGGCGGACCCCGCGGCGTTCTCCGCGCTCAGCGACGCCCTCGCCGACGTCGCCCGCGCCACCGGTGCCACCAAGGTCGTCGGCCTGGAGGCCCGCGGGTTCATCCTCGGCGCCCCGGTCGCCATCCGCGCGGGCCTCGGCTTCATCCCCGTACGCAAGGCGGGCAAGCTCCCCGGAGCCACCCTCAGCCAGGCGTACGACCTGGAGTACGGCTCCGCCGAGATCGAGGTGCACGCCGAGGACCTGAGCGCCGCCGACCGCGTTCTGGTGGTCGACGACGTCCTCGCCACCGGCGGCACCGCCGAGGCGTCGGTCCAGCTCATCCGCAGGGCGGGCGCCGAGGTCGCGGGCCTGGCCGTACTGATGGAGCTCGGCTTCCTCGGCGGCCGCGCCCGGCTGGAACCGGCCCTGGCCGGCGCCCCGCTGGAAGCGCTGCTCACGGTCTGACCAGCGGCGTCGCACGCGAACCGCACACAGGGAACACCACTCGGGCGGGCCCGGAGGAATCCGGTGCCCGCCTCGGGTGTTTCCGGGGTGGGCCGTCTTTTGGGGCGGTGCTGTTCATGGTCTGGCCTGCGGTAATGCGTGTGGATCGTGTGGGGGGACACCGTTCGGGCGGGCCCGGAGGAATCCGGTGCCCGCCTCGGGTGTTTCGGGAGTGGACCGTCCTCACATCCGCCCGCAGGCGATCCACGGGCACGGGATCGCTACCATGGGGTTTCCGGAGCCTGACCGGGGGACCCGGATCGCGCACGAGGAGCCCTCTTGCCAGACGAGGCCCAGCACCTGACCGCCGCCAAGCCCGAGTCCGCCTCGGCGGCCGCGGCCAAGCCCGCGCCGAGCGCGCCCCACGCGAAGAACGACACGCGCGGGCCGGTCCAGCACGCCCAGTCCGCGCCGGTCGACAAGCCCGAGCAGCCGCGCCCCAAGCCGGCCCCGTCCGAGCGCTCCGCGCCCCTGGCCCGCCCGAACACCGGCCAGCCGCGCTCCGGCTCCTCCAACCGCGTCCGTGCCCGCCTCGCCCGGCTCGGCGTCCAGCGCGCCAACCCGTACAACCCGGTCCTGGAACCGCTGCTGCGGATCGTCCGCAGCAACGACCCCAAGATCGAGAACGCCACGCTCCGCCAGATCGAGCGCGCCTACCAGGTCGCCGAGCGCTGGCACCGCGGCCAGAAGCGCAAGAGCGGCGACCCGTACATCACGCACCCGCTCGCCGTCACCACCATCCTCGCCGAGCTCGGCATGGACCCGGCCACGCTCATGGCCGGACTGCTGCACGACACCGTCGAGGACACCGAGTACGGCCTGGAGGACCTGCGCCGCGACTTCGGCGACGTGGTCACCCTCCTCGTCGACGGCGTCACCAAGCTCGACAAGGTCAAGTTCGGCGAGGCCGCGCAGGCCGAGACCGTGCGCAAGATGGTCGTCGCCATGGCCAAGGACCCGCGCGTCCTGGTCATCAAGCTCGCCGACCGCCTGCACAACATGCGCACCATGCGCTACCTCAAGCGCGAGAAGCAGGAGAAGAAGGCGCGCGAGACCCTGGAGATCTACGCGCCGCTCGCCCACCGCCTGGGCATGAACACCATCAAGTGGGAGCTGGAGGACCTCGCCTTCGCGATCCTCTACCCCAAGATGTACGACGAGATCGTCCGCCTGGTCGCCGAGCGCGCTCCCAAGCGCGACGAGTACCTCGCCATAGTCACCGACGAGGTGCAGCAGGACCTGCGCGCCGCCCGCATCAAGGCCACCGTCACCGGCCGCCCCAAGCACTACTACAGCGTCTACCAGAAGATGATCGTCCGCGGCCGCGACTTCGCGGAGATCTACGACCTGGTGGGCATCCGCGTCCTGGTGGACACCGTCCGCGACTGCTACGCGGCACTCGGCACGGTGCACGCGCGATGGAACCCGGTCCCCGGCCGGTTCAAGGACTACATCGCGATGCCCAAGTTCAACATGTACCAGTCGCTGCACACGACGGTCATCGGGCCCGGCGGCAAGCCCGTCGAGCTGCAGATCCGCACCTTCGACATGCACCGTCGCGCGGAGTACGGCATCGCCGCGCACTGGAAGTACAAGCAGGAGGCGGTCGCCGGCGCCTCCAAGGTCCGCACCGACGCGCCCAAGTCGTCGGGCAAGGGCAAGGACGACCACCTCAACGACATGGCCTGGCTGCGGCAGCTCCTGGACTGGCAGAAGGAGACCGAGGACCCCGGCGAGTTCCTGGAGTCCCTGCGCTTCGACCTGTCCCGCAACGAGGTCTTCGTCTTCACCCCCAAGGGCGACGTCATAGCGCTGCCCGCGAGTGCCACCCCCGTGGACTTCGCCTACGCCGTCCACACCGAGGTCGGCCACCGCACCATCGGGGCGCGGGTCAACGGCCGCCTCGTACCGCTGGAGTCGACCCTCGACAACGGCGACCTGGTGGAGGTCTTCACCTCCAAGGCGGCCGGTGCCGGCCCCTCCCGCGACTGGCTCGGCTTCGTCAAGTCGCCGCGCGCCCGCAACAAGATCCGCGCCTGGTTCTCCAAGGAGCGCCGCGACGAGGCCATCGAGCACGGCAAGGACTCCATCGTCCGCGCGATGCGCAAGCAGAACCTGCCGATCCAGCGCATCCTCACCGGCGACTCGCTGGTCACGCTGGCGCACGAGATGCGCTACTCGGACATCTCCGCGCTGTACGCGGCGATCGGCGAGGGCCATGTCTCCGCGCAGAACATCGTGCAGAAGCTCGTCCAGGCCCTCGGCGGCGAGGAGGCCGCCACCGAGGAGATCGACGAGTCGGTCCCGCCGGCCCGCAGCCGCAAGCGCCGCTCCAGCGCCGACCCCGGTGTCGTCGTCAAGGGCGTCGAGGACGTCTGGGTGAAGCTGGCCCGCTGCTGTACGCCGGTGCCCGGCGACCCGATCATCGGATTCGTGACCCGGGGCAGCGGCGTATCGGTGCACCGCAGCGACTGCGTCAACGTCGACTCGCTGTCCCGGGAGCCCGAGCGGATCCTCGACGTCGAGTGGGCGCCCACCCAGTCCTCGGTCTTCCTGGTCGCCATCCAGGTCGAGGCCCTCGACCGGTCCCGGCTGCTGTCGGACGTCACACGCGTACTGTCCGACCAGCACGTCAACATCCTCTCCGCGGCCGTCCAGACCTCCCGCGACCGTGTCGCCACCTCCCGCTTCACCTTCGAGATGGGCGACCCCAAGCACCTCGGTCACGTCCTGAAGGCCGTACGCGGCGTGGAGGGCGTCTACGACGTCTACCGGGTGACCTCGGCCCGCAACCGCACGTAGCGGACGGCAGACACACGAAAGGGGGGCTCCCGTACCCGAGGTACGGGAGCCCCCCTTTCGTGTGCCGTGCGCGGAGTTCAGCCGCCGAACTCGTGCAGACCCTTCAGCGCCTGGTCCAGCAGGGCCCGGCGGCCCTCCAGCTCCCGCTCCAGCTTCTCCGCCTTGGCGGTGTTGCCCTGCGCCCTGGCCTGCTCGATCTGGCCCTTCAGCTTGTCCACGGCGGCCTGGAGCTGACCGGTCAGACCCGCGGCACGCGCGCGTGCCTCCGGGTTCGTCCGGCGCCACTCGGCCTCCTCGGCCTCCTGCAGGGCCCGCTCCACGGTGTGCATCCGGCCCTCGACCTTCGGGCGGGCGTCCCGCGGCACATGGCCGATGGCCTCCCAGCGCTCGTTGATCCCGCGGAACGCGGCCCGCGCGGCCTTCAGTTCCGTGATCGGCAGGAGCTTCTCGGCCTCCTCGGCCAGCTCCTCCTTGAGCTTGAGGTTCTCGGTCTGCTCCGCGTCCCGCTCGGCGAAGACCGAGCTGCGGGCGGCGAAGAAGACGTCCTGGGCGCCGCGGAAGCGGTTCCACAGGTCGTCCTCGTGCTCGCGCTGGGCGCGACCCGCGGCCTTCCACTCCGACATCAGGTCGCGGTAGCGGGCGGCCGTCGGCCCCCAGTCCGTCGAGCCCGACAGCGACTCGGCCTCCGCGACCAGCCGCTCCTTGGCCTGACGGGCCTCCTCGCGCTGCGCGTCCAGCTGCGCGAAGTGCTGCTTGCGCCGCTTGGAGAACGCCGACCGCGCGTGCGAGAACCGGTGCCACAGCTCGTCGTCCGACTTGCGGTCCAGCCGCGGCAGGCCCTTCCAGGTGTCCACCAGCGCCCGCAGCCGCTCACCGGCGGCCCGCCACTGGTCGGACTGCGCCAGCTCCTCCGCCTCGACGACCAGCGCCTCCTTGGCGTGACGCGCCTCGTCGGACTGCTTGGCCCGCTGCGCCTTGCGCTCCTCGCGGCGCGCCTCCACCAGCTCCACGAGCTTGTCCAGCCGGGCCCTGAGGGCGTCCAGGTCGCCGACCGCGTGGTGCGCGTCCACCTGCTCGCGCAGGTGCCCGATCGCGGTCTGGGCGTCCTTGGACGACAGGTCGGTGGTCTTCACTCGCTTCTCGAGGAGGCCGATCTCGACAACCAGGCCCTCGTACTTGCGCTCGAAGTAGGCCAGCGCCTCCTCGGGGGAGCCGGCCTGCCAGGAACCGACGACCTGCTCGCCGTCGGCCGTACGCACGTACACGGTCCCCGTCTCGTCGACGCGGCCCCACGGGTCGCTGCTCACAGCGCCTCCTCCACATGATGCCGTCGAGAGGGCCTCGAAGCTCCCCCGGGCATCGTCCACAGTTTCGTCACGGCCAACATAGGCGACCGACGGGATGCCTGTCCGCATCCCGCGCGACCGAAATTTCGCAGTTGGGGGTCAGGATTCGGTGACGGTCGCCTTGTCGATCACGACCGTCGCGTTGGGTGCCCCGTCACCCGCTCCGGTGTTCTCCCCGGCGTCGGCGATCTTCTTCAGCACCTCCATGCCGGCGTCCGAGACGGTGCCGAACGGGGTGTAGCTGGGCGGAAGCTGGCTGTCCTGGTAGACCAGGAAGAACTGACTGCCGCCACTGTCCGCCTGCCCGGTGTTGGCCATCGCGACCGTGCCCGCCGGGTAGATGTTGTCCTTCAGGCTTTTGTCCTTCAGGTTCTCGTCCGGGATCGTGTAGCCGGGACCGCCGGTGCCGGTGCCCGTCGGGTCACCGCACTGCAGCACGTAGATGCCGTTCGTGGTGAGCCGGTGGCACTTGCTGTGGTCGAAGTAGCCCTTCTTCGCCAGGAAGTCGAACGAGTTGACCGTGTGCGGGGCCGCCGACGCCTTCAGCGCCACGTCTATCCCGCCGCAGGTCGTGTCCAGCTTCAGGGTGTACTTCGCCGACTTGTCGATGGCGACCGCCGGCTCCTTCTCCCAGGTCTCCGTCTTGACCTTGCCCTCGGCGGGCTTGTCGCACGGGTCCGGAGCCTTGCCGGTCGGTGCGGCGCTCGGCGTGACCTCCGCGTTCGCGTTGGTCTTGTCGTCGTCCTGCTCCAGCGCCCCGGTCGCGTACAGCGCGCCGCTGCCCACGAGGACCACACCGAGCACGGACGCGATCACCGAGTTGCGCGTCCGCGACTTCCGCCGCGCTTCGGTGCGCCGCTGCTGCTGCCGCAAGAACTTCTCCCGGGCGAGCTGACGCCGCCGCTGCTCCTGGCTGACCACCGGATTCTCTCCTCATACGTCTCGTGTGCCGGCCGGTACGCGTGCGTGCGTGCGGTGAGCCGACCGCCTGCGTGTGCCCCGTACCGTATATGGGTTCGCTGAGGAATCGGCAGCGCCGGTAGGCTCTGACCACGGGCGCAGCCCCGTCGCAAGCCTCCCGTATCGACACAACGAAGGACGATCGTGCTCATTGCCGGGTTCCCCGCCGGGGCCTGGGGGACGAACTGTTATCTCGTCGCCCCCGCCGCCGGTGAGGAGTGCGTGATCATCGACCCCGGCCACCAGGCCGCCGACGGCGTCGCGGAGGCGGTCCGCAAGCACCGGCTCAAGCCCGTCGCCGTCGTCCTCACCCACGGCCACATCGACCACGTCGCCTCGGTCGTCCCGGTGTGCGGAGCGCATGACGTACCGGCCTGGATCCACCCCGAGGACCGCTACATGATGAGCGACCCCGAGAAGGGCATCGGCCGCGCCATCGGCATGCCGCTGATGGGCGAGCTGACGGTGGGGGAGCCGGGCGACGTCAGGGAACTCACCGACGGCACGCGGCTGGACCTCGCGGGCCTCACGTTCTCCGTCGCGCACGCGCCGGGCCATACCAAGGGGTCGGTGACCTTCGGCCTGCCCGAGGCGGCGGACATCCCGCCGCTCATGTTCTCGGGCGACCTGCTGTTCGCCGGCTCCGTCGGACGCACCGACCTGCCGGGCGGCTCCATGGACGACATGCTCGAGTCCCTGGCCCGCGTGTGCCTGCCGCTCGACGACTCGACCGTGGTGCTGTCCGGCCACGGCCCCCAGACGACCATCGGCCAGGAACGCGCCACCAACCCGTATCTGCGGCGGGTGGCCGCCGGCCAGGGAGCCACCACCGAGGCTCCCCGACGAGGAATGTGACGAGACCTTCCGTGAGCACCTTCAAGGCCCCCAAGGGCACGTACGACCTGATCCCGCCGGACAGCGCCAAGTACCTCGCCGTCCGCGAGGCCATCGCCGCCCCGCTGCGGGGCTCCGGCTACGGCTACATCGAGACGCCCGGCTTCGAGAACGTCGAGCTGTTCGCGCGCGGTGTCGGTGAGTCCACCGACATCGTCACCAAGGAGATGTACGCCTTCGAGACCAAGGGCGGCGACCGGCTCGCCCTGCGCCCCGAGGGCACCGCCTCCGTGCTGCGCGCGGCCCTGGAGGCCAACCTGCACAAGGCGGGCAACCTCCCGGTCAAGCTCTGGTACTCCGGCTCCTACTACCGCTACGAGCGCCCCCAGAAGGGCCGTTACCGCCACTTCTCCCAGGTCGGCGCCGAGGCGATCGGCGCGGAGGACCCGGCCCTCGACGCCGAGCTGATCATCCTCGCCGACCAGGCGTACCGCTCGCTGGGCCTGCAGAACTTCCGCATCCTGCTCAACAGCCTCGGCGACAAGGAGTGCCGCCCGGTGTACCGGGCAGCGCTGCAGGACTTCCTGCGCGGTCTCGACCTGGACGAGGACACCCTGCGCCGCGCGGAGATCAACCCGCTGCGCGTCCTGGACGACAAGCGCGAGTCGGTGCAGAAGCAGCTCACCGGCGCGCCCCTGCTGCGCGACTACCTCTGCGACGCCTGCAAGGCGTACCACGAGGAGGTCCGCGAGCTGATCACGGCGGCGGGTGTGGCCTTCGAGGACGACCCCAAGCTGGTGCGCGGCCTCGACTACTACACCCGTACGACCTTCGAGTTCGTCCACGACGGTCTCGGCTCCCAGTCCGCGGTGGGCGGCGGCGGCCGTTACGACGGCCTGTCCGAGATGATCGGCGGGCCCGCGCTGCCGTCCGTCGGCTGGGCCCTCGGCGTCGACCGCACCGTGCTGGCCCTGGAGGCGGAGGGCGTCGAGCTCGAACTCCCGGCCGCCACGAGCGTGTTCGCCGTCCCGCTCGGCGAGGAGGCCCGCCGGGTGCTGTTCGCCAAGGTCACCGAGCTGCGCAAGAACGGCGTGGCAGCCGACTTCGGTTACGGGAGCAAGGGCCTCAAGGCCGCGATGAAGGCCGCCAACCGCTCGGGCGCCCGCTACGCCCTGGTCCTGGGCGAACGCGACCTCGCCGAGGGCGTCGTCCAGCTCAAGGACATGGAGTCCGGCGAGCAGACGGCGGTCGGCGTCAACGAGATCGTGGCGGAACTGGAGTCACGTCTCGGCTGACCCCTCGTACCGACGAAGGCGCCGGATGCCCGCGCGGGGCACCGGCGCCTTCGCCGTCAACGCCTACGGGCGGCTTCACCCGGTCGGATGATCCTGGACGGAGCGCATCCGCGACCGTCCCCAGGACATCGGCCGAAACCGCACGCTCACGGGCGAACGCCGGTACGCACTTATGTCCGCACAACGGCGGACCCACAGCCCCGTACGGCACAATGGCCCCTGCCCGAAGCAGGTCCACACTCCCCAGTGACGGAATCGGCGTGATGAGCAAGACGACAGTCAGGGACGTCGACATGGATCCCGAACCCTCGGCCGCACCGCAGCCGGCCGCCTCCGCGCCGCGCACGGAGGGCGCGAGCCGGGCCTTCGCCCTGCTCCTGGTGATCACCGGCGCCGCCGGCGTGCTCGCCGCGTGGGTGATCACGCTCGACAAGTTCAAACTGCTCGAGGCCAAGGTCAAGGGCGAGACGTTCGTCCCCGGGTGCAGCCTCAACCCCGTCGTCTCCTGCGGCAGCGTCATGGAGAGCGACCAGGCCTCCGTCTTCGGCTTCCCCAACCCGATGCTCGGCCTCGTCACCTACGGCATCGTCGTCTGCGTCGGCATGAGCCTGCTCGCCCGGGCCCGCTTCCCGCGCTGGTACTGGCTCACCTTCAACGCGGGCACCCTCTTCGGCACCGTGTTCTGCGCCTGGCTGATGTTCCAGTCCCTGTACCGGATCAACGCCCTGTGCCTGTGGTGCTGCCTGGCCTGGGTCGCCACGATCATCATGTTCTGGTACGTGACGTCGTTCAACATCCGCCAGGGCTTCCTGCCCGCCCCCGGCTGGCTGAAGGGCTTCTTCGGCGAGTTCACCTGGGTCATGCCGGTCCTGCACATCGGCATCATCGGCATGCTGATCCTGACCCGCTGGTGGGAGTTCTGGACCAGCTGACCGCCCGCCCCGGGCTGTCGGTGCGGTGCTTTAGGGTTTCAGCGTGGAGCCCGACCTGTTCACCGCCGCAGCAGAAGAACGCCAGGAGAAGGACCCGACCGGCAGCCCCCTGGCGGTCCGGATGCGCCCGCGCACCCTCGACGAGGTGCTGGGCCAGCAGCACCTGCTGAAGCCGGGCTCCCCCCTGCGCAGACTGGTGGGCGAGGGCGCCTCGGGCCCCGCGGGACCCTCCTCGGTGATCCTCTGGGGCCCGCCCGGCACCGGAAAGACGACCCTGGCCTACGTCGTCTCCAAGGCCACCAACAAGCGCTTCGTCGAGCTGTCGGCGATCACCGCGGGCGTCAAGGAGGTCCGCGCGGTCATCGACGGCGCCCGCCGCGCCTCCGGCGGGTACGGCCAGGAGACCGTCCTCTTCCTCGACGAGATCCACCGCTTCAGCAAGGCCCAGCAGGACTCCCTGCTCCCGGCCGTGGAGAACCGCTGGGTCACCCTGATCGCCGCGACCACCGAGAACCCCTACTTCTCGGTCATCTCCCCGCTGCTCTCCCGCTCCCTCCTCCTCACCCTCGAACCCCTCACCGACGACGACATCCGGGACCTGCTGAAGCGCGCCCTCACCGACGAGCGGGGCCTGAAGGGCGCCGTCACCCTCCCCGAGGACACCGAGAACCACTTCCTGCGCATCGCGGGCGGCGACGCCCGCCGCGCGCTCACCGCCCTGGAGGCCGCCGCGGGGGCCGCGCTCGACAAGGGCGAGGCGGCGATCACCCTGGCCACGCTGGAGGAGACGGTCGACCGGGCCGCGGTGAAGTACGACCGCGACGGCGACCAGCACTACGACGTCGCCAGCGCGCTGATCAAGTCCATCCGCGGCTCCGACGTGGACGCCGCCCTGCACTACCTGGCCCGCATGGTCGAGGCCGGCGAGGACCCCCGCTTCATCGCCCGCCGCCTGATGATCTCCGCCAGTGAGGACATCGGCCTCGCCGACCCGAACGCGCTGCCGATCGCCGTCGCCGCCGCCCAGGCCGTCGCCATGATCGGCTTCCCCGAGGCCGCCCTCACCCTCAGCCACGCCACCATCGCCCTCGCCCTCGCCCCCAAGTCCAACGCCGCCACCACCGCGATCGGCGCCGCCCTGGACGACGTACGCAAGGGACTGGCCGGTCCCGTGCCGTCCCACCTCCGGGACAGCCACTACAAGGGCGCGACCAAGCTCGGGCACGGCAAGGGCTACACCTACCCGCACGACCTGCCCGAGGGCATCGCCGAACAGCAGTACGCGCCGGACGCCCTGAAGGACCGCGCGTACTACGAGCCCACCCGGCACGGCGCGGAGGCGCGGTACGCGGACGCGGTGGAGTGGACCAGGAAGCACCTCGGTCGGAAGCGGTCCTGACCACCCTGTAGACTCTGCAGGAGTGCTGAGTCCCGTGTCCGGCTCCGGTCGGCGCCTCAGGCGGGACACCCAGCCGGATCCTTCGATCCAGGAGCGTCGCGCACCGTCGTAGGTGTCGCGGGCAGCCCACCACCCCCCCCGTAAGTCCCGGGACCGGTCGGTGGGCCGTTCGTGTGCTGCACGTATGTGCCCAGACCAGGGGAGCGGCTGCCCGTCAGGTCCTCACGGACCCGATGGGAATTCCCCGGCTGCGGATGCGACCTCCCGTAACCCTGAGGCAGCCGAAAAGGAAAAGGAAGAGAAGTGGCGAACCAGTCCCGCCCCAAGGTCAAGAAGTCGCGTGCCCTCGGCATCGCGCTGACCCCGAAGGCCGTCAAGTACTTCGAGGCCCGCCCCTACCCGCCGGGTGAGCACGGCCGCGGCCGCAAGCAGAACTCGGACTACAAGGTCCGTCTGCTGGAGAAGCAGCGTCTGCGCGCGCAGTACGACCTCTCCGAGCGCCAGCTGGTGCGCGCCTACGAGCGTGCCTCCAAGGTGCAGGGCAAGACCGGTGAGGCCCTGATCGTGGAGCTGGAGCGGCGCCTCGACGCGCTGGTCCTGCGTTCGGGCATCGCCCGCACGATCTACCAGGCCCGCCAGATGGTCGTCCACGGCCACATCCAGGTCAACGGCAAGAAGGTCGACAAGCCCTCCTTCCGTGTCCGCCCGGACGACGTCGTGCAGGTCCGCGACCGCAGCAAGGAGAAGACCCTCTTCACGATCGCCCGTGAAGGCGGCTTCGCCCCCGACGGTGAGACCCCGCGCTACCTCCAGGTGAACCTCAAGTCCCTGGCGTTCCGCCTGGACCGTGAGCCGAACCGCAAGGAGATCCCGGTGATCTGCGACGAGCAGCTCGTCGTCGAGTACTACGCCCGCTGACCCCAGCAGGCGCGCGGTATCCCGAACCCGCCGTCTCCCCGCCCCTCCGGGCGGGCGAGGCGGCGGGTTCGTCGTCGCTTCCCGCGACTCCACCGGTGGCGGACGGTAATCCGGTACGGAGTCCCGTCACCGGCGCGATAGGCTCGACCCACGACTTTCTCGATGTTCAGGCGCGTTTCAAGGGAGCGGGTGCACACAGTGTCCGGTGGCGAGGTGGCCGGAATCCTGGTGGCCGTGTTCTGGGCGATCCTGGTCTCCTTCCTCGCCGTCGCGCTGGCGAGGCTGGCCCAGACGCTCCGGGCGACCACCAAGCTCGTGGCGGACGTGACCGACCAGGCCGTCCCCCTGCTGGCGGACGCCTCGGCGGCGGTGCGTTCCGCGCAGACCCAGATCGAACGGGTCGACGCGATCGCCTCCGACGTCCAGGAGGTCACCTCCAACGCCTCCGCGCTGTCGACCACCGTGGCCTCCACCTTCGGCGGCCCCCTGGTCAAGGTCGCCGCCTTCGGTTACGGCGTGCGCCGCGCCGTCAGCGGCCGCAAGGACGACGCCCCGGCCAGGGAGCCGAGGCGTGACGTGATCGTGGGCCGCACCGTCCCGGGCGCGCGGCGGGAAAAGCGGACCCGGGGAAAGAGGGACTGACCCAGCGATGTTCCGCCGAACGTTCTGGTTCACCACCGGCGTCGCCGCCGGCGTGTGGGCCACCACCAAGGTCAACCGCAAGATCAAGCAGCTGACGCCCGAGCACCTCGCCGTCACCGCGGCGAACAAGGCGATCGAGGCCGGCGGCCGGCTCAAGGACCGTGCGGTGGACTTCGCGCTCGAGGTCCGCGACAACATGGCCCGGCGGGAGGCCGAACTGGGCGACGCGCTCGGGCTCAACACCCCCGTCGACCGCGAACTCCCCGCGCCCCGCGGCTACGCCGTCATCGAGAACCGCAACACCCCCAAGTACGTCGAGGGCCCGGCGCGGAAGCCGACGCAGCAGACGTACCCGACGTACCCGTACAACCGGAATGAGGACCACTGATGGAGTCGGCCGAGATCCGCCGCCGCTGGCTGAGCTTCTTCGAGGAGCGCGGGCACACCGTCGTCCCGTCGGCGTCGCTCATCGCGGACGACCCGACTCTGCTGCTCGTCCCGGCCGGCATGGTGCCCTTCAAGCCCTACTTCCTGGGCGAGGTCAAGCCGCCCTTCGACCGCGCCACCAGCGTGCAGAAGTGCGTGCGCACGCCGGACATCGAAGAGGTCGGCAAGACCACCCGCCACGGCACGTTCTTCCAGATGTGCGGCAACTTCTCCTTCGGCGACTACTTCAAGGAAGGCGCCATCAAGCTTGCCTGGGAGCTGCTCACCAGCACCCGGGACCAGGGCGGTTACGGCCTCGACCCCGAGCGCCTGTGGATCACCGTCTACCAGGACGACGACGAGGCCGAGCAGATCTGGCGCGACGTCGTCGGCGTGCCGGCCGAGCGCATCCAGCGCCTGGGCAAGAAGGACAACTTCTGGTCCATGGGCGTCCCCGGCCCCTGCGGCCCCTGCTCCGAGATCAACTACGACCGCGGCCCCGAGTTCGGCGTCGAGGGCGGCCCCGCCGTCAACGACGAGCGGTACGTGGAGATCTGGAACCTCGTCTTCATGCAGTACGAGCGGGGCGAGGGCACCGGCAAGGACGACTTCGAGATCCTCGGCGACCTGCCGAGCAAGAACATCGACACGGGTCTGGGCTTCGAGCGGCTCGCCATGATTCTGCAGGGCGTGCAGAACATGTACGAGATCGACACCTCCATGGCCGTGATCGACAAGGCCACCGAGCTCACCGGCGTGGCCTACGGCGACGCCCAGGCCTCCGACGTCTCCCTGCGCGTGGTCACCGACCACATGCGTACGTCCGTCATGCTCATCGGCGACGGCGTCACCCCCGGCAACGAGGGCCGTGGCTACGTGCTGCGCCGCATCATGCGCCGCGCCATCCGCAACATGCGCCTGCTCGGTGCCACCGGTCCGGTCGTCAAGGACCTGATCGACGTCGTCATCGGCATGATGGGCCGGCAGTACCCGGAGCTCGTCACCGACCGCGAGCGCATCGAGAAGGTGGCCCTCGCCGAGGAGAACGCCTTCCTCAAGACGCTGAAGGCCGGCACCAACATCCTCGACACCGCCGTCAGCGACACCAAGGCCTCCGGCGGCACCGTCCTCGCCGGCGACAAGGCCTTCCTGCTCCACGACACCTGGGGCTTCCCGATCGACCTCACCCTGGAGATGGCCGCCGAGCAGGGGCTCTCCGTGGACGAGGACGGCTTCCGCCGCCTGATGAAGGAGCAGCGGGAGCGCGCCAAGGCCGACGCCCAGGCCAAGAAGACCGGCCACGCCGGCGCCGGCGCCTACCGGGAGATCGCCGACAAGGCCGGCGCCACCGACTTCGTCGGCTACACCGACACCGAGAGCGAGTCCACGATCGTCGGCATCCTCGTCGACGGCGCCTCCTCCCCGGCCGCCACCGAGGGCGACGAGGTCGAGATCGTCCTCGACCGCACCCCGTTCTACGCCGAGGGCGGCGGCCAGATCGGCGACACCGGCCGCATCAAGGTCGACACCGGTGCCGTCATCGAGATCCGCGACTGCCAGAAGCCGGTCCCGGGCGTGTACGTCCACAAGGGCGTCGTCCAGTTCGGCGAGGTCACCGTCGGCGCCAAGGCCCAGGCCTCCATCGACGGCCGCCGCCGTACGGCCATCGCCCGCGCCCACTCGGCCACCCACCTCACCCACCAGGCGCTGCGCGACGCCCTCGGTCCGACGGCCGCCCAGGCCGGTTCCGAGAACCAGCCCGGCCGCTTCCGCTTCGACTTCGGCTCCCCGTCCGCCGTACCGACGGCCGTGATGACCGACGTCGAGCAGAAGATCAACGAGGTGCTCGCCCGCGACCTCGACGTGCGCGCCGACGTCATGGGCATCGACGAGGCCAAGAAGCAGGGCGCCATCGCCGAGTTCGGCGAGAAGTACGGCGAGCGCGTGCGCGTCGTCACCATCGGCGACTTCTCCAAGGAGCTGTGCGGCGGCACCCACGTGCACAACACCGCCCAGCTCGGCCTGGTGAAGCTGCTCGGCGAGTCCTCCATCGGCTCCGGTGTGCGCCGCATCGAGGCCCTGGTCGGCGTGGACGCCTACAACTTCCTCGCCCGTGAGCACACGGTCGTCGCCCAGCTCCAGGAGCTGATCAAGGGCCGCCCGGAGGAGCTTCCGGAGAAGGTCTCCGCCATGCTCGGCAAGCTGAAGGACGCCGAGAAGGAGATCGAGAGGTTCCGCGCCGAGAAGGTGCTCCAGGCCGCCGCCGGTCTCGCCGAGTCCGCCAAGGACGTCCGCGGCGTCGCCGTCGTCACCGGCCAGGTCCCCGACGGCACCACGCCGGACGACCTGCGCAAGCTGGTCCTCGACGTGCGGGGCCGCATCCAGGGCGGCCGGGCCGTCGTCGTCGCCCTGTTCACCGTGAACAACGGCAAGCCGCTGACGGTCATCGCCACCAACGACGCCGCCCGCGAGCGCGGCCTCAAGGCCGGTGAACTGGTCCGCACGGCCGCCAAGACCCTCGGCGGCGGCGGCGGCGGCAAGCCGGACGTCGCCCAGGGCGGCGGCCAGAACCCGGCCGCCATCGGCGAGGCCGTCGACGCCGTCGAGCGGCTCGTGGCGGACACCGCCAAGTGAACGACCCGGTGAACGAGCAGACGGGCGGCCCGGTGATGCGCCGCGGCCGCCGTCTCGCGATCGACGTCGGGGACGCCCGCATCGGGGTCGCCTCGTGCGACCCCGACGGGATCCTCGCCACGCCGGTCGAGACCGTCCCCGGCCGGGACGTCCCCGCCGCCCACCGCAGGCTGCGGCAGCTCGTCGGGGAGTACGAGCCGATCGAGGTCGTCGTCGGTCTCCCCCGCTCCCTCAAGGGGGGCGAGGGCCCGGCCGCGGCCAAGGTCAGGCGCTTCGCGCAGGAGCTGGCCCGTATGATCACTCCCGTTCCGGTGCGACTCGTCGACGAACGCATGACGACGGTGACGGCGAGTCAGGGACTGCGCGCCTCGGGCGTGAAGTCCAAGAAGGGACGTTCCGTCATCGACCAGGCGGCCGCTGTGATCATCCTTCAGCAGGCACTGGAATCCGAACGGGTGTCAGGCAGGCCACCCGGTGAGGGCGTCGAAGTGGTCATCTGATCGCGATACGGTAACGTTCCGCGCGATGCGGACGGTGTTCGAACAGCCGCCGCACAGAGAGAGGCGGTACGGGAGCCGTGGTCTTCAGGTGGCCGGGCGACCGCCGCCTCGCGGCTCTAGGGGATCGATGACTGAGTATGGCCGGGGCCAAGGCTCCGAACCGTGGCATCCGGACGACCCGTTGTACGGGGACGGCGGATGGGGCGGACAGCAGACCCAGCAGGGTCGGCAGTCCCCCTACGGCGGCCAGCCACAGCACTATCCGCAGCAGCCGCAGACGCAGCAGCAGTACGGCGACTGGGGCACCGGCGAGCAGCACGGGTACGGCGGGCAGCAGTACCCGCAGTACGACCAGCAGCAACAGCCGCAGTACGACCAGCAGCAGTACGCCCCTCAGCAGCAACAGCCGCAGTACGACCAGAACGGCTGGCCCACGGGCTCCTACCCGCAGGACCCCTACGCGGCCGGCCCGCAGGACCCGTACGTGGCGGGCCCGCAGGACCCGTACGCGCAGCAGGCCGGGACGTACGGCGGGGAGCAGCCCGACCAGTACGGCACCCCCGACGCCTACCCGCCGCCCGAACCGCCCGGCCGCCGCCGCGCCGAACCCGAGCCGCAGACGGACTGGGACCCGGGCCCCGACGAGGGCGAACACGCGTTCTTCGCGGGCGGCAACGACGACGACGGCCCCGACGAGGAGCCGGAGGACCGGAGCGGGCGCGGTGAGCGCCGGGGCCGGGGCGGCAAGGAGAAGAAGCGACGCAGCGGCATGGCCTGTCTCGTCGTGGTCGTGGTCTTCGGCGGCGGCCTCGCCGGTGTCGGCTACTTCGGCTACCAGTTCTACCAGGATCGTTTCGGCAGCGCCCCGGACTTCGCGGGGGCCGGCAACGGCGAGCAGGTGACCGTCACGATCCCCAAGGACTCCGGCGGTTACGCCATCGGCCAGGAGCTCAAGAAGATGGGCGTGGTCAAGAGCGTCGACGCCTTCGTCGCGGCCCAGGCGGCCAACCCGCAGGGCAAGAACATCCAGGACGGCGTGTACACGCTGGAGAAGGAGATGTCGGCCGCGAGCGCGGTCGAACTGATGCTCAGCCCGAAGAGCCGCGACAACCTGATCATCGCCGAGGGCAAGCGCAACAACGCCGTCTACGAGCTCATCGACAAGCGCCTCAAGGTGGACGCGGGCACCACGGCCAAGGTCGCCGAGACCAAGTGGAAGACCCTCGGCCTGCCCGACTGGGCCGTGAACCACGAGGACGTCAAGGATCCGCTGGAGGGCTTCCTCTACCCGTCCAGCTATGCCGTCGCCAAGGGTCAGAAACCCGAGGACGTGCTGAAACAGATGGTGGCTCGTGCCACCGAGAAGTACGAGGAGCTGGACTTCGAGGGGAAGGCCGAGAGCCTCGGTCTCGAAGGGCCGTGGGAGCTGGTGACGGTCGCGAGCCTGGTCCAGGCGGAGGGCAAGACCCACGACGACTTCCGCAAGATGTCCGAGGTCATCTACAACCGCCTCAAGCCCACCAACACCGAGACGAACCAGGAGCTGCAGTTCGACTCGAGCTTCAACTACCTCCTGGGCCAGAGCGAGATCGACATCTCCGAGTCCGAGATCAACAGCAACCCCGACCCGTACAACACGTACACCAACAAGGGTCTGCCGCCCGGCCCGATCGGCAACCCGGGCGAGGAGGCGCTGCAGGCCGCGCTGAACCCGACGAGCGACGGCTGGATGTACTTCGTGGCCACGGACGGCATGCACGAGACCGAGTTCGCCAGGACCATCGACGAGCACCAGAAGCTCGTCGACAAGTTCAACGCGTCGAGGGACAACTGATGCCCGCCGCCCGCAGAGCCGCCGTACTCGGCTCCCCGATCACCCACTCCCTCTCCCCGGTGCTGCACCGCACCGCCTACGCCGAGCTGGGCCTGGAAGGCTGGACGTACGACCGTTTCGAGGTCGACGAGACGTCCCTGCCCGGCTTCTTCGACACGCTCGGCACCGAGTGGGCGGGGCTGTCGCTGACCATGCCGCTGAAGCGGGCGGTGATCCCGCTGCTCGACTCGGTCAGCGAGACCGCGACGTCCGTCGAGGCGGTCAACACGGTCGTCCTCACGCCGGACGGCCGCCGGACCGGCGACAACACCGACATCCCCGGGATGGTCGCCGCCCTGCGCGAGCACGGCATCGACAAGGTGGAGTCCGCCGCCATCATCGGCGCGGGTGCCACCGCCTCCTCCGCGCTGGCCGCACTGGCCCGGATCTGCTCGGGCGAGGTCACCGTTCATGTCCGCAGCGAGGCCCGTGCGGCGGAGATGCGGGAGTGGGCCGAGCGGCTCGACGTCGCGGTGCGCATCGCCGCCTGGGACGACGTCGAGCAGGCCCTGCACGCCCCGCTGGTCGTCAGCACCACTCCGGCCGGCGTCACGGACACCCTCGCCAAGGCCGTCCCGGAACGCCCCACGGCCCTCTTCGACGTGCTCTACGACCCGTGGCCGACCGTTCTCGCCGCCCGCTGGTCGGCGTACGGGGGCGCCGTGGTCAGCGGACTGGACCTGCTGGTGCACCAGGCGGTGCTCCAGGTGGAGCAGATGACGGGGCGTTCACCGGCCCCGCTGGACGCGATGCGAAAAGCGGGGGAGCGGGCTCTCGCGGCCCGCTAGGATCCACCCTCGGTTCCGCAGGGGGCGGAACAGGGGAGGGGAACGCGTTCCATGTCCGCAGGCATGCCGCTGGCGTCGGTGAAGTCCCAGATATTCGAGTCCGTGCTGGGCTTTCTGCCCGACTGGGTGCAGATCACAGTGCTGGCCCTGATCGTGCTCGCCGTCGTCGCGTCCTGGGTCGTCAAGATCAAGCGCAAGATCGCGTACCGCCGCGCCGTCCGCAACGGTCAGCCGATCCACGCGGCGGCCCGGTACGGCCAGGGCAGTGGCGCGGACTACCTGGGCCAGTACGCCCCGCAGCGGACCCGGCCCGCTCCGCAGACCGCCCGGCAGCCGAGCGGGGCGGACTACCTGGGCCAGTACGCGCCGCAGCAGCAGGGCAGCGGCGCCGGCCACCCGGGTGCCCATGCTCCGCAGCCGAGCGGGGCCGACTTCCTCGGCGCCTACGCGCCCCCGCAGCGCCAGGGCGAGGGCGGCCCGGCCTGATCCCTCCACCGCCCGGCCCGTGCTCCCGCCCGTCCGCCTGATGGACCGGCGGCCGGACACCCGGCCCGGACGTGGGAGGATCGGAGGTGGCGGACCGGGGCCGCGCACCCCGTCACGCCACAGCCGTACACGAGGACACGTGTACGCAGGCAGTACCGGGGCGCGAGCATTGAGGAGCACCGTTGAGCAGGTTGCGCTGGCTGACCGCGGGGGAGTCGCACGGTCCCGCACTCGTCGCGACGCTGGAGGGCCTTCCCGCCGGCGTACCGATCACCACGGACATGGTGGCGGACCACCTCGCGAGGCGGCGGCTGGGCTACGGTCGCGGCGCCCGGATGAAGTTCGAGCGCGACGAGGTCACCTTCCTCGGCGGCGTCCGGCACGGTCTGACCCTCGGTTCCCCGGTCGCGGTCATGGTGGGCAACACCGAGTGGCCGAAGTGGGAGCAGGTCATGGCGGCCGACCCGGTCGACCCGGAGGTGCTGGCCGGCCTGGCGCGCAATGCCCCGCTGACCCGCCCCCGCCCCGGCCACGCCGACCTGGCCGGCATGCAGAAGTACGGCTTCGACGAGGCCCGCCCGATCCTGGAGCGCGCCTCCGCCCGCGAGACCGCCGCCCGCGTGGCGCTGGGCGCGGTGGCACGGTCGTACCTGAAGGAGACGGCCGGCATCGAGATCGTCAGCCACGTCGTCGAGCTGGCCGCGGCGAAGGCGCCGTACGGCGTCCACCCGACCCCCGCCGACGTGCGGCGACTGGACGAGGACCCGGTGCGCTGCCTGGACGCGGACGCCTCGAAGGCGATGGTCGCGGAGATCGACCAGGCCCACAAGGACGGCGACACCCTCGGCGGCGTGGTCGAGGTCCTGGCGTACGGCGTCCCGGTCGGCCTCGGCTCCCACGTCCACTGGGACCGCCGCCTGGACGCACGCCTGGCCGCCGCCCTCATGGGCATCCAGGCGATCAAGGGCGTCGAGGTCGGCGACGGCTTCGACCTCGCCCGCGTCCCCGGCTCGAAGGCGCACGACGAGATCCTCGCCACCCCCGACGGCATCAAGCGCGCGTCAGGCCGCTCCGGCGGCACCGAGGGCGGACTGACCACAGGTGAGCTGCTGCGCGTACGCGCGGCGATGAAGCCCATCGCGACCGTGCCGCGGGCGCTGAAGACCGTGGACGTCGTCACCGGCGAGGAGACCGCCGCCCACCACCAGCGCTCCGACGTGTGCGCCGTGCCGGCCGCCGGCATCGTCTCCGAGGCCATGGTCGCCCTGGTCCTCGCGGACGCGGTCGCCGAGAAGTTCGGCGGCGACAGCGTCACCGAGACCCGCCGCAACGTGACGTCGTACCTCGAGAACCTGGCCATCCGATGAGCTCACCGGTGATCGTGCTGGTCGGTCCGATGGGCGTGGGCAAGTCCACCGTCGGGCAGCTGCTCGCCGAGCGCCTGGGCGTCGCCTACCGCGACACCGACGACGACATCGTCACCGCCGAGGGCCGCGCCATCGCCGACATCTTCGTCGACGAGGGCGAGCCCGCCTTCCGAGCCATCGAGAAGCGCGCGGTGCGCACGGCACTCACCGAGCACGAGGGCGTCCTGGCACTCGGCGGCGGCGCGATCCTCGACGCGGAGACGCGCGCACTGCTCGCCGGGCAGCGGGTCGTCTACCTCTCGATGGACGTCGAGGAGGCCGTCAGGCGCACCGGCCTCAACGCCGCCCGCCCGCTCCTCGCGGTCAACCCGCGCAAGCAGTGGCGCGAGCTGATGGAGGCCCGCCGGCACCTGTACGAGGAGGCCGCCACGGCCGTCGTACCGACCGACGGCCGCACGCCCGAGGAAGTCACCGAAGCGGCCCTGAACGCACTGGAGTTGAAGGACGCATGAGCAGCGAGGCAGTGACGCGGATCGCCGTCGGCGGCACGGCGGGCACCGACCCGTACGAGGTCCTGGTGGGCCGTCAGCTCCTGGGTGAACTCGGCGGGCTGATCGGCGAGAAGGCCAAGCGCGTCGCGATCGTGCACCCGGAAGCCCTTGCCGAGACCGGCGACGCGCTCCGCGCCGACCTGGCCGAGCAGGGCTACGAGGCGGTCGCCATCCAGGTGCCCAACGCGGAGGAGGCCAAGACCGCCGAGGTCGCCGCCTACTGCTGGAAGGCGCTGGGCCAGTCCGGCTTCACCCGCACCGACGTCATCGTCGGCGTGGGCGGCGGCGCCACGACGGACCTGGCCGGCTTCGTGGCCGCGACCTGGCTGCGCGGGGTCCGCTGGATCGCCGTTCCGACCACCGTCCTGGCCATGGTGGACGCGGCCGTGGGCGGCAAGACCGGCATCAACACCGCCGAGGGCAAGAACCTCGTCGGGGCCTTCCACCCGCCCGCCGGCGTCCTGTGCGACCTGGCCGCCCTGGACTCCCTCCCGGTCAACGACTACGTCTCCGGACTCGCCGAGGTCATCAAGGCCGGCTTCATCGCCGACCCGGTGATCCTGGACCTCATCGAGTCCGACCCCCAGGCCGCCCGCACCCCGTCCGGCCCGCACACCGCGGAACTGATCGAGCGCTCGATCCGGGTCAAGGCGGAGGTCGTCTCGTCCGACCTGAAGGAATCGGGTCTGCGCGAGATCCTGAACTACGGCCACACCCTCGGCCACGCCATCGAGAAGAACGAGCGCTACAAGTGGCGCCACGGTGCGGCGGTCTCCGTCGGCATGCACTTCGCCGCCGAACTGGGCCGCCTCGCGGGCCGCTTGGACGACGCCACCGCGGACCGTCACCGCACGGTCCTCGAATCGGTCGGGCTTCCCCTGCACTACCGCTACGACCAGTGGCCCAAGCTGCTGGAGAACATGAAGGTCGACAAGAAGTCCCGCGGCGACCTGCTGCGCTTCATCGTCCTCGACGGCCTCGCCAGGCCCACGGTGTTCGAAGGCCCGGACCCGGCCGTCCTCCTCGCCGCGTACGGCGAGGTCGGGGAGTAGCGCCGGGCACTCATCACCGCCCCCGGCCGTTCACACAACGACGGCAGGGGGCGGTACCGTTCGGTAGCACGCGGGTCACCCCCGCTGTCAGCGCCCCATCGCCTGTACGAGACGGAGTGGCACCGGATGCAGCACGCAGTGGGTTCTCGGCTGCCGCCGCCCCATCAGCCGGGGCACGGACCGGCCGTCGGCTGGTCACCGGCCGCACACCACCCGGGCCAGCACCCGGGAGCGCACCAGGGTTCCGCCCACGTGCCCGTGCCTCCTCCGGCACCGGGTTACCCCGCGCCTCCGCCCGGCCCCACCCCGCCGCCCCCCGCGGGCCCGCGGCACGCCTCGATGCCCCCGCCGCCGGACACCACCGGCCACGTACCGCTGCCGCCCGGCGGCCCGGTCGCCATGCCCAGCCCACCGCAGGCCCCCGCGGCACCCGACCCGGCCGGCACGATCATCGCCGTGCTGCTCATAGGCCCCGCGGGTGCCGGCAAGACGAGCGTGGCCAAGTACTGGGCGGACCACCGCCGGGTGCCGACCGCCCACATCAGCCTCGACGACGTACGCGAGTGGGTCCGCTCCGGGTTCGCCGACCCGCAGTCCGGGTGGAACGACCACTCGGAGGCGCAGTACCGTCTGGCGCGCCGCACCTGCGGATTCGCGGCGCGCAACTTCCTCGCCAACGGGATCTCGTGCATCCTCGACGACGCGGTCTTCCCCGACCGGCCGGTCGTCGGCCTCGGCGGCTGGAAGCGGCACGTGGGCCCCGGCCTGCTCCCGGTGGTCCTCCTCCCGGGCCTGGACATCGTCCTGGAGCGCAACGCGGAACGTTCCGGCAATCGCCGGCTCACCGACGAGGAGGTCGCCCGTATCCACGGCCGGATGGCCGGCTGGTACGGCTCGGGTCTTCCCATCATCGACAACTCCCAGCTGGACATACCGGAAACGGCCCGCATCCTGGACGACGTCCTGGCCCGCGCGATAGCGAGCCCTCCGCAGTGGTGAACACGGGGTTCCTGTAGCCGCCCCTTGCCGCAGCAGCCGACCGGGGCGAGGTATGGCCTGCCCGCGCCAGCGGGGCGCCGCCGCGCCCACCCTCCCCCACTCTCGACTCCACTCGAGCGGGGGACCCCCCATCGCCCCAACGGCACGACTGCCCGTCAGTCGGTGGTGTCCGGGGCGGGGTGTGGCTTGCCCGCGCTTACGGGGTGCCGCCGCACCCATCCGTGCCGCCCCAACGGCACGACTGCCCGCAGCTGGGGCGGCACGACTGTCCGCAGTTGAAGCGGCGGGCGGGACTGCCCGTGGCCGGGTAGGACGCTCCCGCGGGCGCCGATGCACGGGAGTGGGGTGTGGTGGTGCGGTGGAGGCCGCCGCTTACCCGGTCCCCACCCCGGCTCACCGGGCAGCACGGTAGGGGCCCGACTGCGGCGGACTCACCGCACCCCCGACCCCACGACGCACCCCCACTCGGCCCCGCTCGACCGGCGACATCCAGCCACCACTCCTACGCTCGAAGAATGTCAGAGGTCTACGCGGTCCGCCGCACCCGGCTACGGGAATGCTGCAACGCGGGCGGCAGCGCGGCGGCGCTGGTGTCCCGGCCCGCAAACGTGCGCTACCTCGCCGGCACCGCCCCCGAAGGCGCCGTGCTGCTGCTGGGCAGGACCGAGGACCTGCTGGTATGCGCCGGCCCACCCGACGACCGCTCCCCCCAGAACCACCCCGACGAATCCCTGCGCGTACACGTCGTCCCCGGCACCGGCGGCGACGCCGCCCTCGCCGCCGCCGCCCTCGCCGCCGGCCAGGGCGTCGACTCCCTCGCCGTCGAGGAGCACCACCTCACCGTGACCCGCCACCGCGCGATCCGCGACGCCGCCCCCCGCCTCCGCCTCGCCGGCATCGGCTGCGCCGTCGAACAGCTCCGCATCGTCAAGGACGAGGAGGAGATCTCCTGCCTCCGCATCGGAGCGGAGATCACCGACCAGGCCCTCGGCGAACTCCTGGAGTCCATCCTCGTAGGCCGCACCGAACGCCACCTCGCCCTCGAACTCGAGCGCCGCCTGGTCGACCACGGCGCCGACGGCCCCGCCTTCCCCACCTCCGTCGCCACCGGCCCGAACGCCGGCCGCCCCGGACACCGTCCCACCGACCGCCGCGTCGAGGAGGGCGACTTCCTCTCCGTCTGCCTCGGCGCCACCTACCGCGGTTACCGCTGCGAGATCGGCCGTACGTTCGTCATCGGCACGGCCCCCGCGGACTGGCAGATCGAGCTCTACGACCTCGTCTTCTCCGCGCAGAGAGCCGGACGCGAGTCCCTCGTCCCCGGCGCGGCCTGCCGCGACGTGGACCGAGCCGCCCGCCAGGTACTGGACTCCGCCGGGTACGCCGAGGCCCTCCCCGTACTCACCGGCCACGGTGTCGGACTCGAAATCGACGAGGACCCTCAATTGACCCCCTCGGCCATGGGTAAACTGGACGCTTGTGTGCCGGTCACCGTCGAACCGGGGGTCCACCTCCCGGGCCGGGGCGGAGTCCGGATCGATGACACGCTCGTCGTACGCCCCGAGGCGGACGGCGGACCCGAGCTACTCACCATCACGACCAAGGAGCTGCTCGCGCTCTAGCCCTGAGCTGGGCGCGGGCGCACGCCCCGGCCGTCGTCCACGTCAGTCCAGTCCAGGAGATTCCGCAACCGTGGCTTCCACGAACGACCTCAAGAACGGCATGGTGCTCAAGCTCGAAGGCGGCCAGCTCTGGTCCGTCGTCGAGTTCCAGCACGTCAAGCCCGGCAAGGGCCCGGCCTTCGTGCGCACCAAGCTCAAGAACGTGCTCTCCGGCAAGGTCGTCGACAAGACCTTCAACGCCGGCGTCAAGGTCGAAACGGCCACCGTCGACAAGCGCGACATGCAGTTCTCCTACATGGATGGCGACTACTTCGTCTTCATGGACATGGAGACCTACGACCAGCTCATGGTCGACCGCAAGGCCGTCGGCGACGCCGCCAACTTCCTCATCGAGGGCTTCGAGGCCACCGTCGCGCAGCACGAGGGCGAGGTGCTCTTCGTCGAGCTCCCGGCCGCCGTGGAGCTGGTGATCCAGGAGACCGAGCCGGGCGTCCAGGGCGACCGCTCCACCGGCGGCACCAAGCCGGCCACGCTGGAGACCGGTCACCAGATCCAGGTCCCGCTCTTCATCACCACCGGTGAGAAGATCAAGGTCGACACCCGTACCAGTGACTACCTCGGCCGGGTGAACAGCTAACCGTGGCTGCCCGCAACACGGCCCGCAAACGCGCCTTCCAGATCATCTTCGAGGGCGACCAGCGCGGCGCCGAGGTCCTGACCGTCCTCGCCGACTGGGTCCGGCACGCCCGGTCCGACACCCGGCAGCCGCCGGTGAGCGAGTACACGATGCAGCTCGTCGAGGGCTACGCGGAGCACGCGAAGCGCATCGACGAGCTGCTCGCCCAGTACTCGGTCGGCTGGACGCTCGACCGGATGCCGGTCGTCGACCGCAGCATCCTTCGGCTCGGCGCCTATGAGCTGATCTGGGTCGACGAGACCCCGGACGCGGTCGTCCTCGACGAGATGGTGCAGTTGGCGAAGGAGTTCTCGACGGACGAGTCGCCCTCCTTCGTGAACGGGCTGCTCGGTCGGCTCAAGGAGCTCAAGCCGTCGCTTCGCCGCGAAGCGTAAGTCGTCCGGCGTTTCGACGCCGGTGCACCGTAGGGGTGCGACCTGAGAGGCGGCTGCGGGCCGGCCGTGGCTGGTCGCGCCCACGCGGCGGAGCCGCATGTCGATACAGCTCCGCGCCCCTGAGGTGCCGCCCTCACGGCGTACAGAAGTGCGCACAAAAAACCGCCGGGGGGGGGGGGGGGGGGGGGTTTGTGCCCCCCCCCCCCCCCCCGGGTTTGGGGGGGGGGGGGGGGGGGGGGGCGGGGGGGGGGGGGGCGGGCGGGGCGGGGGGGGGGGCGGGG
>NZ_JBITCL010000013.1:110905-225334 GCF_044453165.1 Streptomyces sp. NPDC051740
GGGGCCCCCCCTAACAACCCCCCCCCCCCCCCCCCCCCCCCCCCCCCCCCCCCCCCACCCCCCCCCCCCCCCCCCGCCGGGGGGCGCCCCCCCCCCCCCCCCCCCCCCCCCCCCCCGGCGGCACGTTTCTGCGTCCCCGCGGAGCGGTTACGCCTCCTCGTGGGAGGCCACCGCGCGGCGCGCGTCCGCGTCCAGGACGCCCCAGCTGATCAGCTGCTCGGTGAGGACCGAGGGCGACTGGTCGTAGATGACGGCGAGGGTGCGCAGGTCGTCCTGGCGGATCGAGAGCACCTTGCCGTTGTAGTCACCGCGCTGCGACTGGATCGTCGCCGCGTAGCGCTGCAGCGGGCCCGCCTTCTCGGCCGGCACCGTGGCCAGCCGCTCCAGGTCCAGGACCAGCTTCGGCGGCGGCTCGGCGGCGCCGCCCGGGGTCGTACCCGGCAGCAGCTCCTGCACCGGGACGCCGTAGAAGTCCGCCAGCTCCGCGAGGCGCTGCACGGTCACGGCGCGGTCGCCGCGCTCGTACGAACCGACCACGACCGCCTTCCAGCGGCCCTGGGACTTCTCCTCGACACCGTGGAGGGATAGGCCCTGCTGGGTGCGGATCGCCCGGAGCTTGGCCCCGAGCTGTTTGGCGTATTCGCTGGACATATAGCTCCCCGGCACTGTGTCGACGCGACTCTGGCTGGTTTCCATGCCGCGCGGCTGGTAACTCACTGTGAGGTTACGCAGCGTTACTCTCGTGCGTCAAGCCGAATGGTCCACACCGACTCTTCCGTGGTAGCGAAGATCGGCTACGCCATTGGAGTGATCGGGGGTGTCGCTCCGCGCGGATCCCGACCTGATAACCTGAGCGACGCAATCCGACGTCCTTTAAGGTCCGTCCCGTGAGGCGGAGAAGGAGGTCCGTTTCACATGGACAAGCAGAACACGCAGGACACCCGGTCCGATGCGCGGCCCGTTCTCGAAGGCCCCGACATCGCGCGGGTACTGACCCGCATCGCCCACGAGATCGTCGAACGCGCCAAGGGCGCCGACGACGTGGTGCTCCTCGGCATCCCGACCAGAGGCGTCTTCCTCGCCCAGCGGCTCGCCGCCAAGCTCGAGCAGATCACCGAGCGCAAGGTCCCGGTCGGCTCGCTGGACATCACCATGTACCGCGACGACCTGCGCATGCACCCGCCGCGTGCGCTGGCCCGCACCGAGATCCCCGGTGACGGCATCGACGGCCGGCTGGTCGTCCTCGTCGACGACGTGCTCTTCTCCGGCCGCACCATCCGCGCCGCCCTCGACGCGCTGAACGACATCGGGCGCCCCCGCGCGGTACAGCTCGCCGTCCTCGTCGACCGCGGCCACCGCGAACTGCCCATCCGCGCCGACTACGTCGGCAAGAACCTCCCCACGTCGCTGCGGGAGACGGTCAAGGTCCTGCTCGCCGAGGAGGACGGTCGCGACACCGTGCTGCTCGGCGCCAAGCAGACCGCCCAGTAGCACCGCGGAGCGCACGCCGACCGCGTGCGCCGGTCCGGCACGCCCACGCGCGTACCCGTCTGCCCGATTTCGCCTCATTGAACTGCCTTACGGAGCCTGACAGATGCAGCGTCATCTCATCTCGGCCGCCGACCTCACCCGCGACGACGCCGTCCTGATCCTCGACACCGCCGAGGAGATGGCCCGGGTCGCCGACCGGCCGATCAAGAAACTCCCGACCCTGCGCGGCCGGACCGTGGTCAACCTCTTCTTCGAGGACTCCACGCGCACCCGCATCTCCTTCGAGGCCGCGGAGAAGCGCCTGTCCGCGGACGTCATCAACTTCACCGCCAAGGGCTCCAGCGTCTCCAAGGGCGAGTCCCTGAAGGACACCGCCCAGACCCTGGAGGCCATGGGCGTCGACGCGGTCGTCATCCGGCACAGCGCCTCGGGCGCCCCGTACCGCCTGGCCACCTCCGGCTGGATCGACGCGGTCGTGGTCAACGCCGGGGACGGCACCCACCAGCACCCCACCCAGGCGCTGCTGGATGCCTTCACCATGCGCCGCCGCCTGGTCGGCCGCGACGCCGGCCTCGGCAAGGATCTGAACGGACGCCGGATCACGCTCGTCGGCGACATCCTGCACAGCAGGGTCGCCCGCTCCAACGTCGACCTGCTGCACACCCTCGGCGCCGAGGTCACCCTCGTCGCCCCGCCCACCCTCCTGCCGGTCGGTGCCGAGACCTGGCCCTGCGAGATCTCCTACGACCTCGACTCCGCGCTCCCCAAGTCCGACGCGGTGATGCTCCTGCGCGTGCAGCGCGAGCGGATGAACGCCGCGTTCTTCCCGACCGAGCGCGAGTACTCCCGCCGCTACGGCCTCGACGGCGACCGCATGGCGCGGATGCCCGAGCACGCCATCGTGATGCACCCCGGCCCGATGGTCCGCGGCATGGAGATCACCGCCGACGTCGCCGACTCCGACCGCTGCACCGTGATCGAACAGGTCACCAACGGCGTCTCCATCCGGATGGCCGTCCTGTACCTGCTGCTGGGCGGCAACGAACCCGCCCTCACCCACGCCCGTACCACCGAGGAGAAGTGAGAACCATGAGCAAGACCCTGATCCGTGGTGCGAAGGTGCTCGGCGGCGAGCAGCAGGACGTCCTGATCGACGGCGAAACGATCACTCAGGTCGGCACCGGCCTGCCCGCCGAGGGCGCCGAGGTCGTCGAGGCCACCGGCAAGATCCTCCTGCCCGGCCTGGTCGACCTGCACACCCACCTCCGCGAGCCCGGCCGCGAGGACTCCGAGACCGTCCTGACCGGCACCCGCGCGGCGGCGAGCGGTGGCTACACCAGCGTCTTCGCCATGGCCAACACCTTCCCGGTCGCCGACACCGCCGGCGTCGTCGAGCAGGTCTGGCGGCTCGGCCAGGAGTCCGGCTACTGCGACGTGCAGCCCGTCGGCGCCGTCACCGTCGGCCTGGAGGGGCAGAAGCTCGCCGAGCTGGGCGCCATGCACGAGTCCGCGGCCGGCGTCACCGTCTTCTCCGACGACGGCAAGTGCGTCCACGACGCCGTGATCATGCGCCGCGCCCTGGAGTACGTGAAGGCCTTCGGCGGCGTCGTCGCCCAGCACGCGCAGGAGCCCCGCCTCACCGAGGGCGCCGAGATGAACGAGGGCGTCGTCTCCGCCGAACTCGGCCTCGGGGGCTGGCCGGCCGTCGCCGAGGAGTCGATCATCGCGCGGGACGTGCTGCTCGCCGAGCACGTCGGCTCCCGCGTCCACATCTGCCACCTGTCGACCGCCGGATCCGTCGAGATCGTCCGCTGGGCCAAGTCCCGCGGCATCCGCGTCACCGCGGAGGTCACCCCGCACCACCTCCTCCTCACCGACGAGCTGGTCCGGTCGTACAACCCGGTCTACAAGGTGAACCCGCCGCTGCGCACCGAGCGCGACGTCATGGCCCTGCGCGAGGCGCTCGCCGACGGCACGATCGACATCGTCGCCACCGACCACGCCCCGCACCCGCACGAGGACAAGGACTGCGAGTGGGCCGCCGCCGCCATGGGCATGGTCGGCCTGGAGACCGCGTTGTCAGTGGTGCAGGAGACCATGGTCGACACGGGTCTGCTGGACTGGGCCGGCGTCGCCGACCGCATGTCCTTCACGCCCGCGCGCATCGGACAGGCCGAGGGCCACGGTCGTCCCGTCTCGGCAGGTGAGCCCGCCAACCTCACCCTCGTCGACTCGGCATACCGTGGCCCTGTGGACCCCGCGGGCTTCGCCTCGCGCAGCCGCAACACCCCGTACGAGGGCCGCGAGCTGCCGGGCCGTGTCACGCACACCTGGCTCCGGGGCAAGGCCACGCTCGTCGACGGGAAGCTCACGTGACACCTGTACTCCTGCTGGCCGCCGAGAAGGAATCGGCGGAAGTGACCGACTGGGCCGCCCGGATCGGCTGGGTCGTCGGACTCGCCCTCTTCGTGGCGCTCGTCTACTGGCTGATGCGCGAGGGCTGGAAGTGGCGGGGCACGCTCCAGGGCGACCTGCCCGAGCTGCCCACCGTGCCGGACGACCCCGGTCCGGCGAGACTGACGATGAGCGGCCGCTACCACGGCTCCACCACCGCCGGTCAGTGGCTCGACCGCATCGTGGCGCACGGCCTGGGCACCCGCAGCCGGGCCGAGCTCACGCTGACGGACGCCGGACTGGACGTCGTACGCCCCGGGGCGAACGACTTCTTCGTCCCGGCGGACGCGCTGCGCGGGGCCCGGCTCGACAAGGGCATCGCCGGCAAGGTCCTCACCGAGGGCGGCCTGCTGGTCGTCACCTGGGCGCACGGCGAGCGGCAGATCGACTCCGGTTTCCGCTCCGACCACGCGGCCGAGCACAACGAATGGGCCGAGGCCCTGAACCAGATGATCAACAAGACGGAAGGCGCACGATGACAACCTCCACCAGGGGAACCACCAAGGTTCCCGCCGTACTCCTCCTGGAGGACGGCCGGATCTTCCGCGGCCGTGCCTACGGGGCGGTGGGGGAGACCTTCGGCGAAGCGGTGTTCTCCACCGGCATGACCGGCTACCAGGAGACCCTCACCGACCCGTCGTACCACCGCCAGGTCGTGGTGATGACCGCCCCGCACGTCGGCAACACCGGTGTCAACGACGAGGACGCCGAGTCGAAGCGGATCTGGGTCTCCGGCTACGTCGTACGCGACCCCGCGCGCACGCCCTCCAACTGGCGCTCCCGGCGCTCGCTGGACGAGGAGCTCGCCGCGCAGGGCGTCGTCGGCATCAGCGGCATCGACACCCGCGCGCTCACCCGGCACCTGCGCGAGCGCGGCGCCATGCGCGTCGGCATCTTCAGCGGTGACGCCGTGCGCGACGACGCGGCGCTGCTGGCCCGCGTCCAGGAGGCGCCCCAGATGAAGGGCGCCGACCTGTCCGCCGAGGTCGCCACCACCGAGCCGTACGTCGTCCCCGCGATCGGCGACAAGAAGTTCACGGTCGCCGCCGTCGACCTCGGCATCAAGGGCATGACCCCGCAGCGCATGGCCGAGCGCGGCATCGAGGTGCACGTCCTGCCGGCCACCGCGACCGTGGACGACGTCTACGCGGTGAACCCGGACGGCGTGTTCTTCTCCAACGGCCCCGGCGACCCCGCCACCGCCGACCATCCCGTCTCCGTGATGCGGGGCGTCCTGGAGCGCGGCACCCCGCTCTTCGGCATCTGCTTCGGCAACCAGATCCTGGGCCGCGCGCTCGGCTTCGGCACCTTCAAGCTGAAGTACGGCCACCGCGGCATCAACCAGCCGGTGCAGGACCGTACGACCGGCAAGGTCGAGGTCACCGCGCACAACCACGGCTTCGCCGTCGACGCCCCGCTGGACAAGGTCTCCGAGACCCCGTTCGGCCGCGCCGAGGTGTCCCACGTCTGCCTGAACGACAACGTGGTGGAGGGCCTCCAGCTGCTCGACCGCCCGGCCTTCAGCGTCCAGTACCACCCCGAAGCGGCAGCGGGCCCGCACGACGCCGCCTACCTGTTCGACCGCTTCGTTTCCCTGATGGAGGGCCAGCGTGCCTAAGCGCACCGATATCCAGTCCGTCCTGGTCATCGGCTCCGGCCCGATCGTCATCGGCCAGGCCGCCGAGTTCGACTACTCCGGCACCCAGGCGTGCCGCGTCCTCAAGGCCGAGGGCCTGCGGGTCGTCCTCGTCAACTCCAACCCGGCGACGATCATGACCGACCCGGAGATCGCCGACGCCACCTACGTCGAGCCGATCACCCCCGAGTTCGTCGAGAAGATCATCGCCAAGGAGCAGCCCGACGCGCTGCTGCCCACCCTGGGCGGCCAGACGGCCCTCAACACCGCCATCTCGCTGCACGACAACGGCGTCCTGGAGAAGTACGGCGTCGAGCTGATCGGCGCCAATGTCGAGGCCATCAACAAGGGCGAGGACCGCGACCTGTTCAAGGAGGTCGTCGAGGAGGTCCGCAAGAAGATCGGGCACGGCGAGTCCGCCCGCTCGGTCATCTGCCACTCCATGGACGACGTCCTCGCCGGGGTCGACACGCTCGGCGGCTACCCCGTCGTCGTCCGCCCCTCCTTCACCATGGGCGGCGCCGGCTCCGGCTTCGCCCACGACGAGGAGGAGCTGCGCCGCATCGCCGGCCAGGGCCTCACCCTCTCGCCGACCACCGAGGTGCTCCTGGAGGAGTCCATCCTCGGCTGGAAGGAGTACGAGCTGGAGCTGATGCGCGACAAGAACGACAACGTCGTGGTCGTCTGCTCCATCGAGAACTTCGACCCCATGGGCGTGCACACCGGCGACTCGATCACCGTCGCGCCCGCGATGACGCTGACCGACCGCGAGTACCAGGTGCTGCGCGACGTCGGCATCGCGATCATCCGCGAGGTCGGCGTCGACACCGGCGGCTGCAACATCCAGTTCGCGGTCGACCCCGAGGACGGCCGGGTCATCGTCATCGAGATGAACCCGCGCGTGTCGCGTTCGTCCGCGCTGGCCTCCAAGGCGACCGGTTTCCCGATCGCCAAGATCGCCGCCAAGCTCGCCGTCGGCTACACCCTCGACGAGATCCCGAACGACATCACCCAGGAGACCCCGGCCTCCTTCGAGCCCACGCTCGACTACGTGGTCGTGAAGGCCCCCCGGTTCGCCTTCGAGAAGTTCCCGAGCGCCGACTCCACCCTCACCACCACCATGAAGTCGGTCGGCGAGGCCATGGCCATCGGCCGCAACTTCACCGAGGCCTTCCAGAAGGCGCTGCGCTCGCTGGAGAAGAAGGGCAGCCAGTTCACCTTCGTCGGCGAGCCCGGTGACAAGGCCGAGCTGCTGCGCGAGGCGGTCCGCCCGACCGACGGCCGGATCAACGCCGTCATGCAGGCCGTCCGCGCGGGCGCCACGCCCGAGGAGGTCTTCGAGTACACGAAGATCGACCCCTGGTTCGTCGACCAGCTCTTCCTCATCAAGGAGATCGCCGACGAGCTGGCCGCCGCCCCCGAGCTGACGAGTGGGCTGCTCGCGGAGGCCAAGCGGCACGGCTTCTCCGACCAGCAGATCGCCGAGATCCGGGGCCTGCGCGAGGACGTCGTCCGCGAGGTGCGGCACGCGCTCGGCGTCCGCCCGGTCTACAAGACGGTCGACACCTGCGCCGCCGAGTTCGCCGCGAAGACGCCGTACTTCTACTCCTCCTACGACGAGGAGACCGAGGTCGCGCCCCGCGAGAAGCCCGCGGTGATCATCCTGGGCTCCGGCCCGAACCGCATCGGCCAGGGCATCGAGTTCGACTACTCCTGCGTCCACGCCTCCTTCGCGCTGGGCGACGCCGGGTACGAGACCGTGATGGTCAACTGCAACCCGGAGACCGTCTCCACCGACTACGACACCTCCGACCGGCTCTACTTCGAGCCGCTCACCCTGGAGGACGTCCTGGAGATCGTCCACGCCGAGCAGCAGGCCGGACCGGTCGCGGGCGTGATCGTCCAGCTCGGCGGTCAGACCCCGCTCGGCCTGTCGCAGGCGTTGAAGGACAACGGCGTGCCGATCGTCGGCACCTCCCCGGAGGCCATCCACGCCGCCGAGGACCGCGGCGCCTTCGGCCGGGTCCTCAAGGAGGCCGGACTGCCGGCCCCCAAGCACGGCACCGCCACCACCTTCGCCGAGGCCAAGGCCATCGCCGACGAGATCGGCTACCCGGTCCTCGTCCGCCCGTCCTACGTGCTCGGCGGACGCGGCATGGAGATCGTCTACGACGAGACCCGCCTGGAGTCCTACATCGCCGAGTCGACCGAGATCAGCCCCTCCCGGCCGGTGCTCGTCGACCGCTTCCTCGACGACGCCATAGAGATCGACGTGGACGCCCTGTACGACGGCGAGGAGCTCTACCTCGGCGGCGTCATGGAGCACATCGAGGAGGCCGGCATCCACTCCGGCGACTCGGCGTGCGCCCTGCCCCCGATCACGCTCGGCGGCTTCGACATCAAGCGGCTGCGGGCCTCCACGGAGGCCATCGCGCGAGGCGTCGGCGTACGCGGTCTGATCAACATCCAGTTCGCGCTGGCCGGGGACATCCTGTACGTCCTGGAGGCCAACCCGCGCGCGTCGCGCACCGTCCCCTTCACCTCGAAGGCGACCGCGGTGCCGCTGGCGAAGGCCGCCGCGCGGATCTCACTGGGCGCGACCGTCGCCGAGCTGCGCGCCGAGGGCCTGCTCCCGGCGAACGGCGACGGCGGCGAACTGCCGCTGGACGCGCCGATCTCCGTCAAGGAGGCCGTGATGCCGTGGTCCCGCTTCCGGGACATCCACGGCCGCGGCGTCGACACCGTGCTCGGCCCGGAGATGCGCTCCACCGGCGAGGTCATGGGCATCGACTCCGTCTTCGGCACGGCGTACGCCAAGTCGCAGGCGGGCGCGTACGGCCCGCTGCCGACCAAGGGACGCGCGTTCATCTCGGTCGCCAACCGCGACAAGCGCTCGATGATCTTCCCGGCCCGCGAGCTGGTCGCCCACGGCTTCGAGCTGATGGCCACCTCCGGCACCGCCGAGGTCCTCAGGCGCAACGGCATCAACGCCACGGTCGTGCGCAAGCAGTCCGAGGGCACCGGCCCGAACGGCGAGAAGACCATCGTCCAGCTCATCCACGACGGCGAGGTCGACCTCATCGTCAACACCCCGTACGGCACCGGCGGTCGCCTCGACGGCTACGACATCCGTACGGCGGCGGTGGCCCGGTCCGTGCCGTGCCTGACGACGGTCCAGGCGCTCGCCGCCGCCGTCCAGGGCATCGACGCGCTCAACCGCGGCGACGTGGGCGTCCGCTCACTGCAGGAACACGCGGAACATCTGACCGCGGCCCGCGACTAGCAGCCCCCAGGGGGACACCGGAAACGGTGTCCCCCTCTTCATGAGGACACCATGTACAAGATTCTCTTCGCTCTGCTCTTCCAGCGGATGGACCCGGAGCAGGCCCACCACCTGGCCTTCCGCTGGATCCGTCTCGTCGCGCGCGTCCCCGGCCTGCGCACCTTCGTCGCCGCCGTGCTCGCCCCCCGCCACAAGGAGCTGCGCACCGAGGCCCTCGGGCTGCGCCTGCACAGCCCCTTCGGTCTCGCCGCCGGCTTCGACAAGAACGCCGTCGGGATCGACGGCATGGCGATGCTCGGCTTCGACCACGTCGAGATCGGCACGGTGACCGGGGAGCCGCAGCCCGGCAACCCCAGGAAGCGGCTGTTCCGCCTGGTCGCCGACCGGGCCCTGATCAACCGCATGGGCTTCAACAACGAGGGCTCGCTCGCCGTCGCCGCGCGCCTGGCCTCCCGTACGCCCGTCTTCAGGACGGTCGTCGGCGTCAACATCGGCAAGACCAAGGTCGTACCGGAGGACGAGGCCGTCGCCGACTACGTGAAGTCCGCCGAGCGGCTCGCGCCGTACGCCGACTACCTGGTCGTCAACGTCTCCTCCCCGAACACGCCCGGACTGCGCGACCTGCAGGCCGTGGACCACCTGCGTCCGCTGCTCGCCGCCGTCCGCGAGGCCGCCGACCGCACGGTGCCCGCCCGCCGGGTGCCGCTGCTGGTGAAGATCGCCCCCGACCTCGCCGACGAGGACGTCGACGCGGTCGCCGACCTCGCCGTGGAACTCGGCCTGGACGGCATCATCGCCACCAACACCACCATCGTCCGCGAGGGCCTCGGCCTGACGTCCTCGCCCGCCCTCGTCCAGGAGACCGGCGGCCTCTCCGGCGCCCCCCTCAAGGCACGCTCCCTGGAGGTGCTGCGCCGCCTCTACGCGCGCGTGGGCGACCGGATCACCCTGGTCGGCGTCGGCGGCATCGAGAACGCCGAGGACGCCTGGCAGCGCATCCTGGCCGGTGCCACGCTGGTCCAGGGGTACAGCGCGTTCATCTACGAGGGCCCCTTCTGGGGCCGCGCCATGCACAAGGGGCTCGCCGCGCGGCTGCGCACCAGCCCGTACGCCACGCTCGCCGACGCGGTGGGCGCCGACGTGAGGACGACGGTATGACCGGCCCGGAACCCTTCGGCGCGCGGCTGCGCCGCGCGATGGACGAGCGCGGCCCGCTGTGCGTGGGCATCGACCCGCACGCCTCCCTGCTCGCCGAGTGGGGTCTGAACGACGATGTGACGGGCCTGGAGCGGTTCAGCCGCACGGTGGTCGAGGCGGTCGCCGACCGCGTCGCCGTGCTCAAGCCGCAGAGCGCCTTCTTCGAGCGCTTCGGCTCGCGCGGTGTCGCCGTCCTGGAGCGGACGGTGCGGGAGGCGCGGGCGGCCGGCGCGCTGGTCGTCATGGACGCCAAGCGCGGCGACATCGGCTCCACCATGGCCGCCTACGCCGAGTCCTTCCTGCACAAGGACGCGCCCCTGTTCTCCGACGCGCTCACGGTCTCGCCGTACCTCGGCTACGGCTCACTGAGCCCGGCCGTCGCGCTGGCCCGGGAGACCGGCACCGGGCTGTTCGTGCTGGCGCTGACGTCCAACCCGGAGGGCGGCGAGGTCCAGCACGCGGTCCGTGCCGACGGGCGCACCGTCGGGGCGACCGTGCTCGGGCACCTGGCCGTCGAGAACGCCGGCGAGGAGCCGCTCGGGTCCTTCGGCGCGGTGGTCGGCGCGACGCTCGGCGACCTCTCCGCGTACGACCTGGACATGGGCGGGCCGATCCTCGCGCCCGGTATCGGCGCGCAGGGGGCCACGGCGGCCGATCTCCCGGCGGTCTTCGGCGGCGCGGTGCGCAACGTGGTGCCGAACGTCAGCCGGGGAGTGTTGCGCCACGGTCCCGACGCGGTCGCTCTGCGTGACGCCGCGGAGCGGTTCGCGGAGGAGATCAGGGCCGCCGTGACGCCGGTCTGAACCGGCCGACGAGGGAATCCGTGGTCGTCGGACTCTGGATACATCCTCAAATCCAGGGGATTATGTCTTAAATGTCCGGCCTGACGGAGGCTGACCAGGACTTTTCCGCAGTTCTCGCTGACTCCGGCGGAGTTGGCCGCTAGTCTCCGACGGAGAGTGAACGGGCGACGGTGTCGCTCGTGACTCCTCAGGTGTGGGGCGACTAGGTTCCTCACCGGTCCGTATCCGACAGTTCGACATCCGAGGTGACGTAGGCGTGGCTCTTCCGCCCCTTACCCCTGAACAGCGCGCAGCCGCGCTCGAAAAGGCCGCCGCGGCTCGCCGGGAGCGGGCCGAGGTCAAGAATCGACTCAAGCACTCCGGCGCCTCCCTTCACGAGGTCATCAAGCAGGGCCAGGAGAACGACGTCATCGGCAAGATGAAGGTCTCCGCCCTGCTGGAGTCCCTGCCGGGCGTGGGCAAGGTCCGCGCCAAGCAGATCATGGAGCGACTGGGCATCTCCGAGAGCCGCCGCGTGCGTGGTCTCGGGTCCAACCAGATCGCCTCCCTGGAGCGCGAGTTCGGCAGCACCGGTTCCTGAGCGCGGGGCGGTCCGGGACCGACGTCCCGGGCATCCCGTGATTGCTGGAATAATCGCTGCATGACTGAACGTCCGCGGCTGACCGTGCTCTCCGGCCCCTCCGGGGTCGGCAAGAGCACGGTCGTCGCCCATATGCGCAAGGAACACCCCGAGGTCTGGCTCTCGGTGTCGGCGACGACCCGCAAGCCGCGCCCCGGGGAGCAGCACGGGGTCCACTACTTCTTCGTCACCGACGAGGAGATGGACAAGCTGATCGCCAACGGCGAGCTGCTGGAGTGGGCCGAGTTCGCCGGCAACCGCTACGGCACCCCCCGCGCGGCGGTGCTGGAGCACCTGGAGGCAGGTGTGCCCGTGCTGCTGGAGATCGACCTCCAGGGCGCGCGGCAGGTCCGCGAGTCCATGGCCGAGGCCCAGTCGGTGTTCCTGGCTCCTCCCTCCTGGGAGGAGCTCGTGCGCAGGCTCACGGGCCGGGGCACCGAGTCGCCCGAGGTCATCGAGCGCCGGCTGGAGGCCGCGAAGACCGAACTGGCCGCCGAGCCGGAGTTCGACACCACCCTGGTCAACACCTCCGTCGAGGACGTGGCCCGCGAGCTGCTAGCCTTGATGAACGTCGTGTGATCGTGAGCAATCGTTCACCGGTCGCGCCGACTGAATCTTTCCCATCCATCGGAAGGTAGAGCGTGTCCTCTTCCATCTCCGCGCCCGAGGGCATCATCAACCCGCCGATCGACGAGCTCCTCGAGGCCACGGACTCGAAGTACAGCCTCGTGATCTACGCGGCCAAGCGGGCCCGCCAGATCAACGCGTACTACTCGCAGCTCGGCGAGGGCCTGCTCGAGTACGTCGGTCCCCTTGTCGACACCCACGTCCACGAGAAGCCGCTCTCGATCGCCCTGCGCGAGATCAACGCGGGACTGCTGACCTCCGAGGCCGTCGAAGGCCCCGGTCAGTAATCGATCGGTAAGTCGTATCAGCTGATTGCAGCTGACTTTTCCACAGGCCCGGCAGCACGTTGCCGGGCCTGTGGTGTCTCATGGGGGTGATCGCACATTTCCGAGGTCCGGGGAGAGACGGTGGACAAGCCGAAGGTCGTTCTGGGGGTCAGCGGCGGCATCGCCGCGTACAAGGCCTGTGAGCTGCTCAGGCGGCTGACGGAGTCGGGACACGACGTCCGGGTCGTCCCCACCGCCTCCGCACTGCACTTCGTCGGCGCCGCCACATGGTCCGCGCTCTCCGGCAACCCGGTCTCCACCGAGGTCTGGGACGACGTCCACGAGGTGCCCCACGTCCGCATCGGGCAGCACGCCGACCTGGTGGTCGTCGCCCCCGCCACCGCGGACACGCTGGCCAGGGCGGCCCACGGCCTGGCCGACGACCTCCTCACCAACACCCTGCTCACCGCCCGCTGCCCGGTGGTCTTCGCCCCCGCCATGCACACCGAGATGTGGGAGCACCCGGCCACCCAGGAGAACGTGGCCACGCTGCGCCGCCGCGGCGCCGTCGTCGTGGAACCGGCCGTCGGCCGTCTCACCGGCGCCGACACCGGCAAGGGCCGGCTGCCCGACCCGGGCGAGATCTTCGAGGTCTGCCGCCGGGTGCTGGCCCGCGGCGTCACCGAGCCCGACCTCAAGGGCCGGCACGTCGTCGTCAGCGCCGGAGGCACCCGCGAGCCCCTCGACCCCGTCCGCTTCCTCGGCAACCGTTCCTCCGGCAAGCAGGGCTACGCCCTCGCCCGCACCGCCGCCGCCCGCGGTGCCCGCGTCACACTGATCGCGGCCAACACCGCCCTGCCCGACCCGGCGGGCGTGGACCTCGTCCGGGTCGGGACCGCCGTGGAGCTGCGCGAGGCCGTCCTCGGCGCCGCCGCCGACGCGGACGCCGTGGTCATGGCCGCGGCCGTCGCCGACTTCCGGCCGGCCGCCTACGCCACCGGCAAGATCAAGAAGAAGGACGACCGGGAGCCCGAGCCCATCACCCTGGTACGGAATCCGGACATCCTCGCCGAGCTCTCCGGCGACCGGGTGCGCGCCGGGCAGGTGATCGTCGGCTTCGCCGCCGAGACCGACGACGTGCTCGCCAACGGCCGCGCCAAGCTGAAGCGCAAGGGCTGCGATCTGCTGGTGGTGAACGAGGTGGGGGAGCGCAAGACCTTCGGCTCCGAGGAGAACGAGGCCGTGGTGCTGGGCACCGACGGCAGCGAGACCCCCGTCGCGCACGGCCCGAAGGAAGCCCTGGCCGAAACCGTGTGGGACCTGGTGGCCGAACGCCTCGGATGAGTGATTCATTTCGTCGTCCGGTTCCCGAAACCTCGTCCTTCGGGGCGTGGCGCCTCTGGCCAACCTCGCTCGGCATGGGCAGAATGCCCGTGCCGCAGGTCACAGCGCTCTCGCGAGACGAGACGGGGGGACCCGTGGCGAAGCGCGACCGATAAACTGTTCCACGGACGGCGTACGGGTGCAGCCCCCGCCGTCCGCCAATGATCAGCCAGCAGCCGCTGCAACCCCAGGGAGCGTTGTGTCCCGTCGTCTGTTCACCTCGGAGTCCGTGACCGAGGGTCACCCCGACAAGATCGCTGACCAGATCAGCGACACCATTCTCGACGCGCTCCTCCGCGAGGACCCGACCTCCCGGGTCGCCGTCGAGACCCTGATCACCACCGGCCTGGTGCACGTGGCCGGCGAGGTCACCACCAAGACGTACGCGGACATCGCGACGCTGGTGCGCAACAAGATCCTGGAGATCGGCTACGACTCCTCGAAGAAGGGCTTCGACGGCGCCTCCTGCGGCGTCTCGGTGTCCATCGGCGCACAGTCCCCGGACATCGCGCAGGGCGTCGACGCCGCCTACGAGGCCCGCGTCGAGGGTGACGAGGACGAGCTGGACCGGCAGGGCGCCGGCGACCAGGGCCTGATGTTCGGCTACGCGACGGACGAGACGCCGACGCTGATGCCGCTGCCGGTCTTCCTCGCGCACCGCCTGTCCAAGCGCCTCTCCGACGTGCGCAAGAACGGGACCATCCCCTACCTGCGCCCGGACGGCAAGACCCAGGTCACCATCGAGTACGACGGCGACAAGGCGGTCCGTCTGGACACCGTGGTCGTCTCCTCGCAGCACGCCTCCGACATCGACCTGGAGTCGCTGCTCGCCCCCGACATCCGCGAGTTCGTCGTGGAGCCGGAGCTGAAGGCGCTCCTGGACGAGGGCATCAAGCTCGACACCGAGAAGTACCGGCTGCTGGTGAACCCGACCGGCCGCTTCGAGATCGGCGGCCCGATGGGCGACGCCGGCCTCACCGGCCGCAAGATCATCATCGACACCTACGGCGGCATGGCCCGCCACGGCGGCGGCGCCTTCTCCGGCAAGGACCCCTCCAAGGTGGACCGCTCGGCCGCGTACGCGATGCGCTGGGTCGCCAAGAACGTGGTGGCGGCCGGCCTGGCCGCCCGCTGCGAGGTCCAGGTGGCGTACGCCATCGGCAAGGCGGAGCCGGTCGGCCTGTTCGTCGAGACCTTCGGCACCGCCACGATCGACACCGAGAAGATCGAGAAGGCCATCGACGAGGTCTTCGACCTCCGCCCGGCCGCGATCATCCGCGACCTCGACCTGCTGCGCCCGATCTACGCCCAGACCGCCGCCTACGGCCACTTCGGCCGTGAGCTGCCCGACTTCACCTGGGAGCGCACCGACCGCGTGGACGCCCTGCGCAAGGCGGCGGGGCTGTAGACCCGGCCACCCCGCGTCCGACCGAGGCCCGGCGCCCCTTTCGAGGGGCGGCCGGGCCTCGGCGCGTACGGAGCCGCTCCGCCGTGCATGCCCGCGCACGCCGCGGGAGCGGGCCCTGCGCTGTGAGCGCGGCGACGTCACGGCCCGGTGCGAAGGGCACGGATACTTCCGGGCGACGGCCCTCGCAGGTTCGAATCATGCCGCCGGTCCCGGACCGGTAGGTCCGGGCGGACCGGGGCAGAAGCGCCCTCGGGCGTGCGTGATCCGTACCCGCCTCGGCCTCGGGCCGGCGTCGCTGTCAGTGGCGTTTGGTAAGAATGCAGGCGTGAGCAGCGAGAACGGACAGCCGGACGGCGGCGCGGAGGGCGCGCCGCCCGAGCAGCTCGCGCTCATCCGGGAGAGCGTGCGCAAGGCCAGGACGCCCCGGGCCAAACCGCGCACCTGGCGCGGCGCCGCGCTCGCCGGGGAACTGCCGGTCGCCCGGGTCCTCGTCGACAAGGGTGTGCTCCACCTCGACCGCTACTTCGACTACGCCGTGCCCGCGGAGCTGGACGCCGACGCGCAGCCGGGGGTGCGGGTGCGGGTGCGGTTCGGGGCCGGACGGCACCGGGTGCGGGAGGGGCGGCGCGAGGGCGGCGGACTGATCGACGGGTTCCTCGTCGAGCGGCTCGCCGAGTCCGACTACTCGGGGCCCCTGGCGGCGCTGGCGCAGGTCGTCTCGCCCGAACCGGTGCTGGACGAGGAGTTGCTGGGCCTCGCCCGCGCGGTCGCCGACCGGTACGCGGGCAGCCTCGCCGACGTCCTCCAGCTCGCCGTGCCGCCGCGCAACGCCCGCGCCGAGCAGCGGCCCTCGCCCGACCCGCTGCCGCCGCCCCCGGCGCCCGTACCCGGCCCCTGGGAGCGGTACGAACAGGGGCCCGCCTTCCTGGAGGCACTGGCCTCGGGAGGCGCCCCACGGGCCGTGTGGAACGCGCTGCCGGGGCCGCGGTGGAGCGAGGAGCTGGCCAGGGCCGTCGCCGCCGCCCTGGCCTCCGGCCGCGGCGCTCTGGTCGTCCTGCCGGACGGAAGGGCCGTGGCCCGCGCCGACGCGGCGCTCACCGAACTGCTGGGGGAGGGACGGCACGCGGTCCTCACCGCCGACGCCGGGCCGGAGAAGCGGTACGCGCGGTGGCTCGCCGTACGGCGGGGCTCCGTACGGGCCGTCATCGGGACGCGGGCGGCGATGTTCGCGCCGGTACGGGACCTCGGACTGGTCGCCGTCTGGGACGACGGCGACGACAGCCACAGCGAACCGCACGCCCCGCAGCCGCATGCCCGTGAGGTGCTGCTGCTGCGGGCGGCGCAGGACAGGTGCGGCTTCCTGCTGGGCAGCCGGCACTGCACCGTGGAGGCCGCCCAGCTGGTGGAGACCGGCTGGGCCCGGCCGCTGGTCGCCGGGAGGGAGCGGGTGCGGGCCACCGCGCCGCTGGTACGGACCGTGGGGGACGGGGACCTCGCGCGTGACGAGGCCGCCCGCGCGGCGCGGCTGCCGAGCCTCGCCTGGCAGGCCGCCAGGGAGGGGCTGCGGCACGGGCCGGTGCTCGTGCAGGTGCCCCGCCGTGGATATGTGCCGCGGATGGCGTGCGCCGGCTGCCGGGCACCCGCGCGGTGCCGGCACTGCTCCGGGCCGCTGCAGGCACAGGGGGCCGACGATCTGCGGTGCGAGTGGTGCGGGCGCGAGGAGAGCGGCTGGCACTGCCCCGAGTGCGGCGGGTTCCGGCTGCGGGCCCAGGTGGTCGGGGCCCGGCGGACCGCCGAGGAGCTGGGCCGCGCCTTCCCCGCGGTCCCGGTGCGCACCTCCGGGCGCGAGCACGTGCTGGACACGGTGCCGGGGACACCCGCGCTGGTGGTGAGCACCCCCGGTGCGGAGCCGGTGGCCGAGGGCGGATACGCGGCGGCGCTGCTGCTGGACGGCTGGGCCATGCTGGGCCGGCCCGATCTGCGGGCCGGGGAGGACGCGTTGCGCCGCTGGATCGGCGCGGCGGCGCTGGTCCGGCCGCAGTCCGAGGGCGGCACGGTGGTCGTGGTCGCCGAGCCGACCCTGCGGCCCGTGCAGGCGCTGGTCCGGTGGGACCCGGTCGGGCACGCGGTACGGGAACTGGCCGAGCGGGGCGAACTGGGATTCCCGCCGGTGTCGCGGATGGCCGCGGTGTCGGGGCCCGGCGAGGCGGTGGCCGAGTTCCTCCACGCGGTGGAGCTGCCCGCGCGGGCGGAGATCCTGGGTCCGGTGCCCCTGCCGGTCACCCCGGCGGGCCGCCCACGCCGGCCGGGCGCACCGCCCCCCGGCGAACACTGGGACCGGGCACTGGTCCGGGTGCCTCCCGGCAACGGCGCCGCGCTGACCGCCGCGCTGAAGTCGGCCCAGGCGACCCGCATGGCCCGCGGCGGGAGCACCCCCGTATGGGTCCGCGTCGATCCCCCGGACATCGGCTGAGGGCACCGGCCGAACCCGCCGGGACGTGCCGCGCCCTCCCGGGGCGGTGCGTCCGGGAGGGCGGGGTGCGGTGCGGCGAGCGGGGGCTCAGCCGTTGCGGGGGGAGGGTAAGGCCGTCGGGCGCGGGTCGTCGCGGAAGGACGGACTGCCGGCCGTGGGCTGGGTCGGCATGGAGTGGGCCGCGGGGGCGGGGACCGTCGGCACCGTGGTGACGCCGGCGACCGCGTTCACCGTGCGCGTGCCCGGCGCCTCCGCGGCGGCCTCGCCGGACGCCTGGGCGGCGGCACGGCGGGCGCCGTAGCGGCGGTGGACCGCCTGCTTGGTGACCCCGAGCGCCGAGCCCACGGCGTCCCACGAGAAGCCCAGGGAACGGTCGAAGTCCACGGCCGCCGTGACCAGGGTCTCGACACTGTCCCGCAGCTCCTGGGCGAGACGGACCGTGGGGGCGGGGGCGCGTCCGTAGACGACGAAGCCCGTGGAGGGCCCGGAGCGGCGCGGGCGGTAGACGTTGCCCAGCTGGGCGGTGAGCGTGCGCAACGCGTCCACCTGCCGGCGGACCCGCTCGATGTCCCGCACCAGCAAGTGCAGGCTGGCCCGAGCCTGGGCGTCGTGGGTTGCGTGGTCGGCCATGAACAAGCCTCTCGAACCGGCGTGAAAGGAATCGAGCCCGTGTCGGGGCCCGTGGTCAACTCTTCGCTGACCAACGCGGGAGCGCTCCGCGGGTCACGGGGTGGGGGCGTGGCGGCATATGCGTACGCCCCCGCGCGGGGTGCGCCCCGGTCTTCGGCCGGGCGGATTCCTCCCGCCCGCGCACCACCCGTTTCCGGCCGGGCGGGAGGTGGACGTCCGCCGTGGGGGTTCGCCGCCGTCGGCGGCTCGCCCCACACAGGTGCTTTCGACGCCGCCCCATAGACTGGTGCGCCGCCGTGTCCGTTCCCGCCCGAGAGGCCCCAAGCACCCCATGAAGCTCGTCTTCGCCGGTACCCCCGAGGTCGCCGTTCCCGCACTGGACGCTCTTCTCGCCTCCGGGCGGCACGAGGTGGCCGCCGTCGTCACGCGGCCCGACGCGCCCGCCGGGCGGGGGCGCAGGCTCGTCGCCTCCCCCGTCGCCGAGCGGGCGGAGGAGGCCGGGATCGAGGTGCTGAAGCCGGTGAAGCCCCGGGACCCCGAGTTCCTGGAGCGGCTCGAGGAGATCGCGCCGGACTGCTGCCCCGTCGTCGCCTACGGCGCTCTCCTGCCCAGGGCCGCCCTCGACATCCCCGCCCGGGGCTGGGTCAACCTGCACTTCTCGCTGCTGCCCGCCTGGCGCGGCGCCGCACCCGTGCAGCACGCCATCATGGCCGGCGACGAGATCACCGGCGCCGCCACCTTCCTCATCGAGGAGGGCCTCGACTCCGGGCCCGTCTACGGCACCGTCACCGAGGAGATCCGCCCCACCGACACCAGCGGCGACCTGCTCACCCGGCTCGCCTTCGCCGGCGCCGGGCTGCTCGCCGCCACCATGGACGGCATCGAGGACGGCAACCTGAAGGCCGTACCGCAGCCCGCCGACGGCGTCAGCCTCGCCCCCAAGGTCACCGTCGAGGACGCCCACGTCGACTGGAACACCCCGGCGCTGCGCGTCGACCGCGTGGTGCGCGGCTGCACCCCCGCCCCCGGCGCCTGGACCACCTTCCGGGGCGAGCGGCTGAAGATCGTCCAGGCCGCCCCCGTACCGGCGCTGACCGACCTCGCGCCCGGGCAGCTGTCCGCCGGCAAGAACAACGTGCACGTGGGCACCGGTTCGTACGCCGTGGAGCTGCTGTGGGTGCAGCCCCAGGGCAAGAAGCCGATGCGGGCGGCGGACTGGGCGCGCGGGGTGCGGATCGCCGCCGGGGAGACCGTCGGCGCCTGACGCCGCCCGTGCCTCCACGACGTAGGCTGGACCGCGCACCCCACCCCACATCCGGAGCACCTTTTTCGTGAGCGACCAGCCCCGTCGGCCCCGCAGGCCCGCCAAGCCCTACCGCCGGCCCAAGAAGGACCCCGTCCGCATCCTCGCCTTCGAGGCCCTGCGGGCCGTCGACGAGCGGGACGCGTACGCCAACCTCGTCCTGCCCCCGCTGCTGCGCAAGGCGCGCGAGAACGGCGACTTCGACGCGCGCGACGCGGCGCTGGCCACCGAGCTGGTGTACGGCACACTGCGCCGCCAGGGGACGTACGACGCGGTCGTCGCCGCCTGTGTCGACCGGCCGCTGCGCGAGGTGGACCCGCCGGTGCTGGACGTGCTGAACCTCGGCGCGCACCAGCTGCTGGGCACGCGCATCCCGACGCACGCCGCGGTGTCCGCCACGGTCGAACTGGCCCGGGTGGTGCTCGGCGACGGCCGCGCCAAGTTCGTCAACGCCGTGCTGCGCAAGATCGCGCAGGACGACCTCGACGGCTGGCTGGAGCGGGTCGCACCGCCCTACGACGAGGACCCCGAGGACCACCTCGCCGTCGTGCACTCGCACCCCCGCTGGGTCGTCTCCGCGCTGTGGGACTCCCTCGGCGGCGGCCGGGCCGGCGTGGAGGAGCTGCTGCGGGCCGACAACGAGCGGCCCGAGGTGACCCTGGTCGCCCGTCCCGGACGGGCGACCACCACCGAACTGCTCGACGAGGAGGCCGCCGTCGCCGGCCGCTGGTCGCCGTACGCGGTGCGGCTCACCGAGGGCGGGGAGCCGGGCGCCATCACGGCGGTCGCCGAGGGCCGGGCCGGCGTGCAGGACGAGGGCAGCCAGCTCGTCGCGCTCGCGCTCGCCGGCGCGCCCGTCGAGGGCCCCGACCGGATGTGGCTGGACGGGTGCGCCGGACCGGGCGGGAAGGCCGCGCTGCTCGGCGCGCTCGCCGCCGAGCGGGGCGCCGTGCTGCTGGCCTCCGAGAAGCAGCCGCACCGGGCCGGCCTGGTGGCGAAGGCGCTCGCCGGGAACCCGGGGCCGTACCAGGTCGTCGCCGCCGACGGGACGCGCCCGCCGTGGCGGCCCGGCAGCTTCGACCGGGTGCTGGTCGACGTGCCGTGCACCGGCCTCGGCGCCCTGCGCCGCCGTCCCGAGGCGCGCTGGCGGCGACGCCCGGAGGACCTGGACGGCTTCGCCCCCCTCCAGCGCGGGCTGCTGCGCACCGCCCTGGAGTCCGTACGGGTCGGCGGTGTCGTCGGCTACGCCACCTGCTCCCCGCACCTGGCGGAGACCCGGGCCGTGGTCGGTGACCTCCTCAAGCAGTTCCCGGACACCGAACTGATCGACGCCCGGCCGCTGCTGCCCGGCGTACCGGATCTGGGCGACGGCCCCGACGTGCAGCTGTGGCCGCACCTGCACGGCACCGACGCGATGTACCTGGCCCTCATCCGCCGGACCGGCTGACGCTCTCCCCGGGCTCCCTGACCTCGCCGCCGTCCCCGCGGGCCAGCCGGTGCGGCCACCAGACCTTGGCGCCGATGTCCAGGAAGAGGGACGTCACCAGCACCGACCGGACCACGAACGTGTCCAGCAGGATGCCCAGGGCCACCGCGAAGCCGATCTCGGCGAAGGCGACGCTGGGCAGCGTGCCCAGGGCGGCGAAGGTTCCGGCCAGCACCAGGCCGGCCGAGGTGATGACCGCGCCGGTGGTGGCGAGGCCGGTGACGACGCCGGGCCGGGTGCCCCGGCGGACCGCCTCCTCGCGGATCCGTGTGGTGAGGAAGATGTTGTAGTCGATGCCCAGGGCCACCAGGAAGACGAAGACGAACAGCGGGAAGTCGGTGGTCTCGCCCGCGTAGTCGAAGAGGTGCCGGAAGGCGAGCGCGCTGAGGCCGAGCGCCGCCGCGAAGGACAGGATCACCGTCGCGATCAGCAGCAGCGGCGCGACCAGAGCCCGTAGCAGGGCGCACAGGATCAGCGTCACGACCAGCAGCACCAGCGGGATGATCAGCAGGTTGTCGTGTCTGGTCGCCCGGTCCATGTCGAGCAGGGCCGCGGACCCGCCGCCGACCATGGCGTCGGCGTCCGGCACCGCGTGCACGGCGTCGCGCACCCGCTCCACGGTCTGCTTCGCGGCCTCGCTGTCCGCCGGGTCGGTGAGGGTCGCCTCGAACAGGACCCGGCCGTCGGCCTCCGGCGCGGATCCCGGGGGCAGACGCAGTGAGGCGGGGACGACGCCCTCGGTCCCGGCGACCGTGCGGCCCACCTCCTCGGCCCGCGCGCGGTCGCTGACGACGACGAGCGGATCGCCGCTGCCCGCCGGGAAGTAGCGCGCGGACAGCTCCTGGCCGACGATCGAGTCCGGCTTGTCGGTGAAGGCCTCCGCGTTGCTGATGCCTTCGGCGCGCATCTGCGCCAGCCCCAGGGAGCAGATCGCCAGCACCGCGGCGGTGACGCCCCAGACCATCCGCGGCGCGCGGGCGATCCGCCGCCCCGTGCGCGCCCAGACGCCGTGCTCGGTGGGGTCGGGCGCGCCGAAGCGCGGGATCACCGGCCAGAAGATCCACCGGCCGAAGACCACCAGCAGGGCCGGGAACAGCGTCAGCATGGCCAGCAGAGCGACCGCGACGCCGATCGCCGCCACCGGGCCGAGGCCGCTGGTGGAGTTCATCTCGGCGGCCAGCAGCACCAGCATGCTCAGGACGACCGTCGCACCGGAGGCGACCACGGCCGGGCCCGCGCGGTGCAGCGCCAGCGCCATCGCCTCGTGCCGGTCCTCGTGCCGGCGCAGCTCCTCCCGGTAGCGGGCGACCAGCAGCAGGGCGTAGTCCGTGCCCGCGCCGAAGACCAGCACGGTCAGGATGCCCGCGCTCTGGCCGTTGACGGTCAGGCCGCCGTACTCGGCCAGGAAGTAGATCAGCGCCTGGGCGGTGAACAGGGCCGCGATCACGCTGAGCACCGGCACCAGGATCAGGGTCGGGCTGCGGTAGGTGATGAGCAGCATCACGACGACCACGCCCATGGCGGCGAACAGCAGCGTGGAGTCGATGCCCTCGAACACCTCGGCGAAGTCCGCGGAGGTGCCGCCCGGGCCCGTGATGTGCACGGACAGTCCGCCGCCGCCCGTGCCGACCTCGTCCCGGATGTCGCCGACCGCCGGTGAGATGCGCTCCCAGCCCTTCTCGTCCATCGTGACCGGGACGAACACCTGGGCCGCCCGCGGATCGGGTTCGCGGTCGAACACCGGACCCTGGGTCTCCGCGCCCCGGATGCCGTGGTCGTCCAGTTGCCTCAGCCGCCGGACGTCCTCGGCGATCTGCGCCCGGTCCCCGGCGGTCAGGCCGCCGTCGCGGGCGTAGATCACGACCGCCGGGATCTGTTCGGGCCGGAAGTCCCTGGAGATCTCCAGGACCCGGGTCGACTCGGCGGAGCCCGGAAGCCAGGACGCGGCGTCATTGTCCTGGGCGCCGGTGAGCTTCTGCGCGAACGGCGCCATCAGGAAGAGGACCACCAGCCACAGCGCCAGGACCAGCCACTTGGACCGCCGTCCGCACACCAGCCGCGCCACACCTCGGCCGGCCGTCATGGCCGCCTCCGCGGCAACACCGGCCGGCGGCGCGGGGCGGCGGCGCGCGGCTCCCCCGGATGGCCGCGGAGGGCCGCGGCCGGCCCGCGGCCCACGTACCACCGGCCGCGCGCGGGACCCGTGCACGCACCCCCCGGAGGGCATGGCAGTCTTGGTGCATGGCCCCGCAGATCGCCCCCAGTATCCTGTCCGCCGACTTCGCCCGCCTCGCGGACGAGGCGAAAGCGGTGGAAGGAGCCGACTGGCTCCACGTCGACGTCATGGACAACCATTTCGTCCCGAACCTCACACTCGGTGTGCCGGTCGTGGAGTCGCTCGCCCGTGCGACGGACACTCCGCTGGACTGCCATCTGATGATCGAGGCCCCCGATCGGTGGGCGCCCCAGTACGTGGAGGCGGGGGCCGGTTCGGTCACCTTCCACGTCGAGGCGGCCACCGCGCCCGTGCGGCTCGCCCGGGAGATCCGCGCCAAGGGCGCCCGCGCCTCCATGGCACTGAGGCCGGCGACCCCCATCGAGCCGTACGAAGACCTGCTCCCCGAACTCGACATGCTGCTGATCATGACGGTCGAGCCGGGTTTCGGGGGCCAGGCCTTTCTCGACATCATGCTTCCGAAGATTCGCCGCACCCGCGAGTTGATCAGCAAGCACGGTCTGGAGCTCTGGCTCCAGGTCGACGGCGGGGTCTCGGCGTCCACCATCGAACGGTGCGCCGACGCCGGCGCCGATGTCTTCGTCGCCGGTTCCGCCGTGTACGGGGCGGCGGACCCGGCCGAGGCGGTACGTGCACTGCGCAACCGGGCGGAGGCCGCGACGGCCAAGGCGTCGTGGGCATGCGACCACTGAGCGTCAGAAACATGAACGGCGCCCGGGAGGGCTGATCGACCGCGCCGGATCTGCAAGGATGAACGGCGAATCCAGAGTGTGAACAGCAGTGAGGAGATCGCCGTGTCGGGTATGTCGGCGGGCCGGTCAGCCATGCGGATGGGACCCGCTGAGCTGGTGCAGGCGGCGGCCATGGCCCGCCGCTTCTACCTCGAGGGCAAATCCAAGATCCAGATCGCCGAGGAGTTCGGCGTCAGCCGCTTCAAGGTGGCCCGGGTCCTGGAGACCGCCCTCGAACGGGATCTCGTACGGATCGAGATCCGCGTGCCGGCCGAGCTGGACGCCGAGCGCTCCGACGCGCTCCGCGCCCGGTACGGCCTGAGGCACGCCGTCGTGGTCGAGTCCCCGGCCGAGGCCGAGGAGACACCCGACCCCGAGAACCTGGGAGAGGTGGCCGCCGACCTGCTCGGCGAGCTGGTCAACGAAGGGGATGTGCTGGGTCTGGCCTGGGGCCGGTCCACCATCCACATGGCGGCGGCCCTGGACCGGCTGCCGCCCTGTACGGTCGTGCAGCTCACGGGCGTGTACGACGCCGGGACCGCCGAGCGCGGCTCGGTGGAGGCCGTGCGGCGCGCCGCGCAGGTGTCGGGCGGCGACGCCCACCCCATCTACGCGCCGATGCTGCTGCCGGACGAGGCCACCGCTCAGGCGCTGCGCCACCAGACCGGGATCGCGCGGGCCTTCGAGTACTTCGACAAGGTCACCGTCGCCTGCGTCTCCATCGGTTCCTGGGAGCCGGGCATCTCCACGGTGCACGACATGCTCAGCGACGAGGAGCGGGCGCACTACGCCTCCCTCGGGGTCGCCGCGGAGATGTCCGCGCACCTCTTCGACGCGGAGGGGCGCCGGGTCGGCCGGGACCTGGGGGAGCGGTGCATCACGGTCAAGACCGACCAGCTGCGCCGGGTGCCCGAGGTCGTCGCGATCGCGGGCGGACAGCGCAAGGGGCCCGCGATCGACGCCGTACTGCGCTCCGGTCTCGTCACCAGCCTGGTGACGGACACGTCGGCCGCGGACTACCTGATGACGGCGGGGACCACCCCGCGGTCCGCCCTCAACCGCGCGGACCCGGACGGCCCCTGACGGCGGGTGAGGCGGGGGCGAGTCCGGCAGTACCGGCCGCATGGTGCCGCGACAGGCCCCGCTCCTCCGCCTCCCGGCCACCGCCTACTGAGGTGACGTACGGCCTGACCGGCCGGCTCGTGGTCGCGCCGGCCCTCGACGGGGTCACCGGCGAGGCGGGCCTGATGGGCCGCCGCGCCCGGGCCCCGGACCCGTCCGACCGGTTCGGCCGCGACGGGGACGCCTCGCCGGCTCCCTCCCCGGCCACACCGTCCGGCCCGAGGACGCCGTGGAGCGCGGGCTGCCGGTCGTCGTACGCGGCGGCGCCGGGCCACCGCCCGGGGCGCCGTCGCCCACCGTGACCCCGCCCCTTGGAGGATTCTCCGAGCAGGGCTCTGACCAGCCTGGATGATCCGCCCGGAGCGGGCGTTCCGGTCGTCATGGGACAATGAAGTACGTGCTCTTCCCCCTGGCTGACCTGTCCGGGGGCCACCTCTGATCGACTGGGATGTGCAGCACGTGCGTTTCCTCAACGACATCCAGCCCGCGTACGACCTGACGTACGACGACGTCTTCATGGTGCCCAGCCGCTCCGCGGTCGGCTCGCGGCAGGGCGTGGACCTCAGCTCGCCGGACGGCACCGGCACCACCATCCCGCTGGTCGTCGCGAACATGACCGCCATCGCCGGCCGCCGCATGGCCGAGACGGTGGCCCGGCGCGGGGGACTCGTCGTCATCCCGCAGGACATCCCGATCGAGGTCGTCACCGAGGTCGTCTCCTGGGTCAAGGGCCGCCACCACGTCCTGGACACCCCGATCGTGCTGGCCCCGCACCAGACCGTCGCCGACGCGCTCTCCCTGCTGCCCAAGCGCGCGCACAACGCGGGCGTCGTCGTCGACGACGGGCACCGGCCGGTCGGCGTGGTCACCGACACCGACCTGTCCGGTGTGGACCGCTTCACCCAGCTCGAAGAGGTCATGTCCAAGGACCTGATCCTCATCGACGCGGACACGGACCCGCGCGAGGCCTTCCACACCCTCGACGCCGCCAACCGCCGCTACGCGCCCGCCGTGGACCGGGACGGCCGTCTGGCGGGCATCCTGACCCGCAAGGGCGCCCTGCGCGCCACCCTGTACACCCCGGCCACCGACGCGCGGGGCAGGCTCCGCATAGCCGCCGCCGTCGGCATCAACGGCGACGTGGCCGGCAAGGCCCGGCAGCTGCTGGACGCCGGCGTCGACGCGCTCGTCATCGACACCGCGCACGGGCACCAGGAGTCGATGATCGGCGCCCTGAAGCTGGTCCGCGACCTCGACCCGCGGGTGCCGGTCGTCGCCGGCAACGTCGTCGCCGCCGCGGGCGTCCGCGACCTGATCGAGGCCGGCGCCGACATCGTCAAGGTCGGTGTGGGCCCCGGCGCCATGTGCACCACCCGCATGATGACCGGCGTCGGCCGGCCGCAGTTCTCCGCCGTCCTGGAGTGCGCCGCCGAGGCGAGGAAGTACGGCAAGCACGTGTGGGCCGACGGCGGTGTCCGCCACCCGCGCGACGTGGCGATGGCGCTCGCCGCCGGCGCGTCCAACGTGATGATCGGCTCCTGGTTCGCCGGGACCTACGAGTCCCCGGGCGACCTCCAGCACGACGCGAACGGCCGCCCCTACAAGGAGTCCTTCGGCATGGCCTCCGCGCGTGCCGTGCGCAACCGCACCTCCGAGGAGTCGGCGTACGACCGCGCCCGCAAGGCGCTGTTCGAGGAGGGCATCTCCACCTCCCGCATGTTCCTCGACCCCACCCGGCCCGGGGTCGAGGACCTGATCGACTCGATCATCGCGGGCGTCCGCTCCTCCTGCACCTACGCCGGGGCCGGATCGCTCGAGGAGTTCGCCGAGAAGGCCGTCGTCGGCGTCCAGAGCGCCGCCGGCTACGCCGAGGGCAAGCCGCTGCACGCCAGCTGGAGCTGACGGCCCCTCACCCCCGCCCGGCCCCCGTCGACCCCGCCCCGGGATCGACGGGGGCCGGCGCGCAACGGTCGAAAGCCCCCGCGCAACGAACACCCGCGTCCCCGCCGGTAACGCAATGATCTTGCGGCGGTGCGCAAGGTTGCTGCATTTCAGGAGCAACGAAGAACCTCGTAGGGTTACGCGCTGTACGTGTGTGGCGGGGACCCCGCTCGACGGGTCCCGGCTGTCGTGGGACGCCGTCGGTCCCCTGCCGCGGAAGACCGGCAGCGACGAAGGAGTCAGCGCGTGCTCGACCAAGGCGCACCCCCGCACAACGGCCGCCCCGCAGCCCCGCCGTCCCCGGGCCTCGGTGCGCGCCTGATGCGCCGCAAGCCCGTGGAACGCCTGGTCGCTGAGGGTGGCCAGGGTGAGGGCGGCTCCCTGCGGCGGTCCCTCGGACTGTGGCAGCTGACCATGATCAGCATCGGCGCCACCCTCGGCACCGGCATCTTCGTCGTCCTCGGCGAGGCCGTTCCCAAGGCCGGCCCGGCCGTCACGCTGTCCTTCGTCATAGCCGGTCTGACGGCCCTCTTCTCCGCCCTCTCCTACGCCGAACTGGCGGGCGCCATCCCGGTCTCCGGCTCCTCCTACTCGTATGCGTACGCAACGATGGGCGAGCTGATCGCCTGGGTCTGCGGCTGGTGCCTGATGCTGGAGTACGGCGTCTCGGTCGCCGCCGTCGCCGTCGGCTGGGGCGAGTACCTCAACGAGCTCCTCGACGGCACCATCGGCGTCACCATCCCGGCCGCGCTCTCCGCCCCGCCCGGCGACGGCGGCGTCTTCAACCTGCCCGCGCTGATCGTCGTCCTGCTCGCCATGGCGTTCCTGATGGGCGGCGCCCGCGAGTCCGCCCGCGCCAACACGGTCATGGTCGTCGTGAAGATCGGCGCGCTGGTGCTGTTCTGCGCCATCGGCGTCCAGGGCTTCCGCTCCGGCAACTACGAGAACTTCATGCCGCTCGGCATGGCCGGCGTCAGCGCCGCCGGGGCGACGCTCTTCTTCTCGTACATCGGCTTCGACGCCGCCTCCACCGCCGGTGAGGAGGCGAAGAACGCCCAGCGCGACCTGCCCCGCGCGATCCTGCTGTCGCTCGCCATCATCACCGCGCTGTACGTCCTGGTCGCCGCCGTCGCCGTGGGCGCCAAGCCCTGGCGGCAGTTCACCGACTCCGAGGCCACGCTCGCCCAGATCATGCGCGAGGTCACCGGCCAGGGCTTCTGGGGCACCCTGCTGGCGTTCTGCGCCGTCATCGCCATCGCCAGCGTCGTCCTGACCGTGCTCTACGGCCAGACCCGCATCCTGTTCGCCATGGCCCGGGACGGACTGGTGCCCAAGGCGTTCGGCAAGGTCAGCCCGAAGACCGGCACGCCCCGCACCAACACCCTGATCGTCTCCCTCTTCTGCGGCGTACTGGCCGCCGCCATCCCGCTCGGCCAGCTCGCCGACGCCACCAGCATCGGCACCCTGTTCGCCTTCGCGCTGGTCAACGTCGCCGTCGTGGTGCTCCGCCGGACCCGCCCCGACATGCCCCGCACCTTCCGGGTGCCGCTGTCGCCGGTGCTGCCCGCCGTCGGCTTCGCGTTCTGCCTGTGGATGATGGGCAGCCTGTCCGCCGTCACCTGGGTGGTCTTCGGTGTCTGGATGGCCGCCGGGCTCGTGTTCTACTTCCTGTACGGCCACCGCCGCTCCCGGCTCGCCGCCCCCGCCACACCAGAAGCGAAGTGAACCACCCGCAGTGCTGAACGATCTCGACGAACGCATCGTGCACGCCCTCGCCGAGGACGCCCGCCGCTCCTACGCGGACATCGGCCAGCTCGTCGGCCTGTCCGCGCCCGCCGTGAAACGGCGCGTGGACCGGCTGCGCGCCACCGGGGCCATCACCGGATTCACCGTACGGGTGGACCCGGCCGCCCTCGGCTGGGAGACGGAGGGGTTCGTCGAGATCTACTGCCGCGGCAACACCTCCCCGGAGACCATCCAGCGGGGCCTGGAGCGCTACCAGGAGGTCGTGGCCGCCTCCACCGTCACCGGTGACGCGGACGCGGTCGCCCAGGTCTTCGCCTCCGACATGCGCCACTTCGAGCGGGTCCTGGAACGCATCGCGGGCGAGCCGTTCGTCGAGCGGACGAAGTCCGTGCTGGTGCTGTCCCCGCTGCTGCGCCGGTTCTCGTCGGGATCGCCCGCGTAGGGAGGCCCGTTCCGGCGTACGCTGGCTCCATGCGGAGTCAGGATGATTCCGGACATGTGCGGACCGTCTCACCGGCTGAGACGTGCTTCCCCGTGTTCGTCGACTCCACCGGCAGGCGCGCGCGGGTGCTCCGGCGCACGGGATACGGCGTTGCCGGACTGGCGGCCGCGTACCTGATGGTGCTGGTACTGAGCCTCATGGGGGCGACCCCGTTCGCACCGGGTGCCCTGCTGCCGCCCCTGCCCGGAGAGGCCACGGCCCCGTCGGTGCCGGACCGGGAAGGGGGCCCGGACGACGGATCCCGACCGCCCATCGGTGTGCTGGACCCGGGGCGGAGCGACTTCGGCGACGCCGGCACGGCGGTGGGACCGGGCTCCCCGCTGGTTCCCCTGCTCACGCCGCCCGGCGGTCCGCTCCTCACCCCCGCGGCCCCGCTCGTCCCCGGTGGGCCGGTGCTCCCGGTCCCGGCCGAACCCGAACCCCCCGCGACCGGCGTTCCGTCGGCACCGCAGGAGCCCGACGCCCCCGCCCCCGACGACCCGTCCGCACCCGGTCCCGGCACCGGAAGCGAACCCGCCCCCGAGCCGCCCCCGGACGATCCGCCCGCGGGGACGGACGAGCCGCCTGCCCCGGAGCCCCCGCCGGACACGCCCCGGCCCACCCCGCCCCCCGGTCCGTCCGAGCCGCCGCCGCAGGCGCCGTCCGACGCCCCGGGCGGTGACGCGCCCGTGGCCGGGACCCCCTGATGCGCCGCCGGCCGGTCCGTCCCCCACCGGCGACACCCGGGCCGCGACGGATCCGAGCGCCCCTGCCGCCCCGGCACCGCTTCCGCGTCGTCGTCCCACTCGTCCTGCTGGCCTTCGTCGTCTCGGTGCTCCTGGTCGAGGGGTACACGACCCGGGGCTTCTCCGGAGACCAGGAGGGACGCGCCGGGAAACCGGCCACCGGCGCCCCCCGGGAGGTCACCGGCGGCGGCCCGGTCGTCGACACCACCCATGACCACCCGCGCACCTACCGGGCACCGGCCAAAACGGTGGTCCTGACCTTCGACGACGGTCCGGACCCCGTCTGGACACCCCGGATCCGGGCCGTCCTCGACCGCCACGGCACGCCCGGCACCTTCTTCGTCACCGGCCAGCAGGCCGTGCGCCACCCCGCGATCCTGCGTGACCTGATCCGCTCCGGTCACGAGATCGGAGTGCACACCTTCTCCCACCGGGACCTGGCCACACTGTCCGCGAGCGAGACCGACCGCGAGCTGGCGCTGACCCAGCTCGCCCTCGCCGGAGCCGGGGGCGTCAACAGCTCGCTCCTGCGGATGCCCTACTCCTCGACCACCACCGCCCTGGACGGACCGGCCTGGTCCGTCGCCCGGCACCTGGGCGAGAAGGGCTACGTGCTGGCGTTCGTCGACCAGGACACCAGGGACTGGCAGCGACCGGGCGCGCGGGCGATCGCCGACGCGGCCACACCGGACGTGCCGGGCCGGGGAACGGTCGTCCTCCTGCACGACTCGGGCGGGGACCGGTCGCAGACCGTCCGGGCGCTGGACATCCTGATCCCCCGGCTCCAGGCCCAGGGTTACCGCTTCACCACGATCGCCGACCTCGTCGGCACCGACGGTCTCACCAGCCCCGTCGACACGGGAACCCTGTGGAAGGGCCGGGCGTTCGTGGCCGCCGTGACCGTGTCGGGCGCGGTGGTGTCGGTCGTGGGTGTGCTGCTGCTGGTCGTCGGGGCGCTCGTCCTCGCGCGGTGCGCGCTGATGCTGGTCCTCGCCCACCACCACGTCCACCGGCGTCCGCCCCCCGGCGCCGGCCGGCCCGTCACCCGGCCCGTCAGCGTCGTCGTCCCCGCGTACAACGAGAGACCGTGCATCGCCAAGACGCTCCGCTCGCTCGTCGTGAGCGATCACCCCGTGGAGGTCATCGTCGTGGACGACGGTTCCGACGACGGCACCGCCGACGTCGCCGAGTCGCTCGGCCTCCCGGATACCACGGTGCTCCGCCGGCCGAACGGCGGCAAGGCGTCGGCCCTCGACGCCGGCGTCCGGCGGGCCTCCCACGACCTCGTCGTCATGCTCGACGCCGACACGGTCTTCGCCCCCTCGACCGTCCACCGCCTCGTCCAGCCGTTCGCCGACCCGGCCGTCGGCGCCACCGCCGGCAACGCCAAGGTGGGCAACCGCCGGGGCCTGCTGGGTCGTTGGCAGCACATCGAGTACGTGATGGGCTTCAACCTGGACCGCCGCATGTACGACCTGCTGCGCTGCATGCCGACCGTCCCCGGTGCCGTCGGGGCCTTCCGCGTCACGGCCCTGCGGGACGCCGGGATGATGAGCGGCGACACCCTCGCCGAGGACACCGACATCACCATGGCCCTGCACCGGGCCGGGTGGGAGATCCGCTACACCGAGGACGCGCTCGCCTGGACCGAGGCGCCGGCCACACTGCGGCAACTGTGGCGCCAGCGCTACCGCTGGAGCTACGGCACCATGCAGGCCACGTGGAAGCACCGGCACGCGCTGGTCGAGCGCGGCCACGCGGGCCACTTCGGCCGCCTCGGGCTGCCCCTGCTGGCCGTCTTCCAGATCCTCACCCCGCTCCTCGCCCCGCTGATCGACCTGCTGACCGTCTACGGCCTGGTCTTCGGGGACCCGCTCCTCACGATGCTGGCGTGGACCGGCGTGCTGGCCGTGCAGACCGTCTGCGCGGCCTACGCCTTCCGCCTCGACGGTGAGAGCCTCCGGCCGCTGTGGACGCTCCCGCTGCAGCAGATCGTCTACCGCCAGCTCATGTACCTGGTGCTCGTCCAGGCCTGCCTCACCGCGGTCAACGGGTACCGGCTGCCCTGGCAACGCCTCAAGCGCAGCGGCGACGTCGTGCTGCCGCCCCGGTTCCCCGCCCGGGAGCGGTGAGCGCCGGCCGGGGAAACACCGGGCGGAACCCCTCACGACCGGTCTAGCATGAGGGTCATGACCTGGCGACATTGATCCACCAGCCGCGCCTCCCGAGGGCCGCCCCGGCCGCCGTACGTCCTCGACGTCCGGTGTCCGAACCGCCCTTACGGGAAGGCCTCATGACTCTCACGCCCACGCGTGCCTCCGACGTCCGCGTGCGACGGCTGACGACCACGCTGTACGGCTATTCGTTCCTCGAAGACTTCATCCTGCTCTACCCGGTGTACGCGCTGCTGTTCAGCGACACCGGCCTGTCCGTCGGGCAGATCTCCTCCCTGTTCGCCCTCTGGTCGGTGACCGGTGTGCTGCTGGAGGTCCCCTCCGGGATCTGGGCCGACGCCGTCTCGCGCCGGCTGCTGCTGTGGCTCGGCCCGCTGCTCACCGCCGCCGGCTTCGCCCTGTGGGTGCTCGTCCCGTCGTACGGCGCCTTCGCCGTCGGCTTCGTGCTGTGGGGCGCCGGCGGGGCGCTGGGCTCCGGTGCGCTGGAGGCGCTGGTCTACGACGAGCTGGAACGGCTCGACGCGGCCGGCCGCTACGCCCGGGTCATGGGCCGGGCCCGCGCGGCCGGACTGGTCGCGGTGATGGCGGCGATGGGACTCGCCGGCCCCGTGCTCACCCGGGGCGGCCACACCGCCGTCGGGGCCGCCAGCGTGCTGGTGTGTCTGCTGACGGCGGCCACGGCACTCCGGTTCCCCGAGCACCGCTCGCCGAAGACCGGGCACGAGAGCCGGACGGCGACCCTGCGCGCCGGGCTCGCCGAGGCCCGCTCCGACCGGTCGGTACGCGGGGCGCTGCTGCTCGTCCCGGCCGTGAGCGCGGTGTGGGGTGCCCTCGACGAGTACACGCCGCTGCTGGTGCGGGGGACCGGTGTCGCGGACGGGACGGTTCCCCACCTGCTCCTGCTGATCTGGGCCGGCGCCACCGCCGGGAGCCTGCTGGCCGGTGAGGGCGAGCGGCTCGGCACGGCCGGGCTCGCCGCGGTGCTCGCCGGTGCGGGCCTCGCCCTGGCCGTCGGTGCGGCGGCCGGCACACCGGCGGGACTGCTCCTCGTCGCCCTCGCCTTCGGTGGCTTCCAGGCGGCGACCGTGCTGGCCGACGCCCGTCTCCAGCGACGCATCGAGGACACCGGCCGGGCCACCCTCACCTCGGTCGCGGGCCTGGGCACGGAACTGACGACGATCGCGGTCTACGGCGGCTACGCCCTGATCGCCTCGGGCGGCGCCCACAGCACCGCCTTCGCGGTGTTCGCGGTGCCGTACCTGGCGACGGCGGCGGCCCTGCTGCTCGCCGTCGCCGCCAGGGCACGGGCGTGAGGCTTGCCGCAGTGCCCACGGCCGGTGGGCGGGTCGGGGCCGCGCCGGGGGTGTCCGTCCTCGGACCGGCGCGGATCACGTCTCTCGGAGGGGCGCGGGGCGCTGACGCGCCGGCCACCGCGAGCGGCCACCCCCGCCCCGCCGTACGCGACTGCCTCCCGCCGCTCCCGCCGTCTTCCACGGACAGCCGCGCCACCGCCCCCACCATCCGCGGGCAGCCGCGCCACCGCCCCCGCGATCCGCGGGCAGCCGCGCCACCGCCCCCGCGATCCGCGGGCAGCCGCGCCGCATGCCTCGCGATCCGCGGGCAGTCGTGCCGCTGGGGCGGCACGGGTGGGCGCGACGGCACCCCGCAAACGCCGGGCCGCGCAACCCCGCCCCGGTCCACACCAACGCCGGGCACCTCGTACGGCGCCGGGCCGCGCGAACGTCCCCGCTGATCACACCGCACCCCGCACCGCACACCGCGCGGCGGCGAGGCCGGTGCAACGAATCGCCGCGACCCCCGCCCCGCACGCAACAAACCCCTCACCGACGCGCAACGGCTCCACCTTGTCCCCCCGAGCCGCCCGCCCGTACCGTCTATCCGACCCCCGAAACCCCCCGCGTCCCGGTGAGGAACACGCATGCGCACCGCCCTGCTCCAGAGCTCCGGCCGCCCCGGATCCGTCGTCGGGAACCTCAAGGTCCTCGACGAGGCGTCCGCCCGCGCCGCCGCCGCGGGCGCCGGGCTGCTCGTCACCTCGGAGCTGTTCCTGACCGGGTACGCGATCGGCGACGACCTCGCCCGGCTCGCCGAGCCCGCCGACGGCGACGCGGCCGACGCGATCGCGGAGACCGCGGCCCGGCACGGCCTCGCGATCGCCTACGGCTACCCCGAGCGGGACGGCGAGCGCGTCTTCAACTCCGTGCAGCTGATCTCCGCCGCCGGCACCCGCCTCGCGAACTACCGCAAGACCCACCTCTACGGCTGCTTCGAGCGGGACCACTTCACCCCGGGAGAGCGAACCGTCGTGCAGGCCGAGCTCGACGGCCTCACCATCGGCCTGATGATCTGCTACGACGTCGAGTTCCCGGAGAACGTGCGCGCCCACGCCCTGGCCGGCACCGACCTCCTCCTGGTGCCCACGGCCCAGCTGCACCCGTTCCAGTTCGTCGCCGAGTCCGTCGTACCGGTGCGGGCGTTCGAGAACCAGATGTACATCGCGTACGTCAACCGGGTCGGCCAGGAGGGCGAGTTCGAGTTCGTGGGCCTGTCCACGCTCGCCGCCCCCGACGGAGTCGCCCGCACCCGGGCCGGCCGCACCGAGGAGCTCGTCGTCGCCGACGCCGACCCCGTCCTCCTGGCCGCGTCCCGTGAGAACAACCCGTATCTGCAGGACCGTCGCCCCGGCCTCTACGGGTCCCTCGTCTGAGCCTCGTCCCCCCAACCCCCGCTTCACCTGTGCAAGGAGTCCGTACCCCATGACGTCCACCGTGCCCAACGCGATCGAGCACGCCGACGAGCAGCAGCCGCCGATCACCATGTTCGGCCCGGACTTCCCGTACGCGTACGACGACTTCCTCGCCCACCCGGCGGGCCTCGGACAGATACCGGCGACCGAGCACGGCACCGAGGTCGCCGTGATCGGCGGCGGCCTGTCCGGCATCGTCGCCGCGTACGAGCTGATGAAGATGGGCCTCAAGCCGGTCGTGTACGAGGCCGACCGGATCGGCGGGCGGCTGCGCACCGTCGGCTTCGACGGGTGCGACGACTCCCTGACCGCCGAGATGGGCGCGATGCGCTTCCCGCCGTCCTCCACGGCGCTCCAGCACTACATCGACCTGGTCGGACTGCGCACCCGTCCCTTCCCCAATCCCCTCGCCGAGGCGACGCCGTCCACCGTCGTCGACCTCAAGGGCGAGTCGCACTACGCCGAGACCCTCGACGACCTGCCCCAGGTCTACCGGGACGTCGCCGACGCCTGGGCCAAGTGCCTCGAAGAGGGCGCCGACTTCTCCGACATGAACCGCGCCCTGCGCGAGCGCGACGTCCCGCGCGTCCGGGAGACCTGGGCGAAGCTGGTCGAGAAGCTCGACAACCAGACCTTCTACGGCTTCCTCTGCGACTCCGAGGCCTTCAAGTCCTTCCGCCACCGCGAGATCTTCGGCCAGGTCGGCTTCGGCACCGGCGGCTGGGACACCGACTTCCCCAACTCGATCCTGGAGATCCTCCGCGTCGTCTACACCGAGGCCGACGACCACCACCGCGGTATCGTCGGCGGCTCCCAGCAGCTGCCCCTGCGCCTGTGGGAGCGCGAGCCGGAGAAGATCGTCCACTGGCCGTACGGCACCTCGCTGAAGTCCCTGCACCCGGACGGCGAGCCCCGCCCGGCGGTCACCCGGCTCAACCGCACCGCCGGCAACCGGATCACGGTGACGGACGCCTACGGCGACATCCGTACGTACCAGGCGGCGATCTTCACCGCCCAGTCCTGGATGCTGCTGTCCAAGATCGCCTGTGACGACTCGCTCTTCCCGATCGACCACTGGACCGCCATCGAGCGCACCCACTACATGGAGAGCTCCAAGCTCTTCGTGCCGGTCGACCGGCCGTTCTGGCTGGACAAGGACGAGGAGACCGGCCGGGACGTCATGTCGATGACGCTCACCGACCGCATGACGCGCGGCACGTACCTCCTCGACGACGGCCCCGACAAGCCGGCCGTCATCTGCCTCTCCTACACCTGGTGCGACGACAGCCTGAAGTGGCTGCCGCTGTCCGCGAACGAGCGGATGGAGGTCATGCTGAAGTCGCTCGGCGAGATCTACCCCAAGGTCGACATCCGGAAGCACATCATCGGCAACCCGGTGACCGTCTCCTGGGAGAACGAGCCCTACTTCATGGGCGCGTTCAAGGCCAACCTGCCCGGCCACTACCGCTACCAGCGCCGCCTGTTCACCCACTTCATGCAGGAGGCGCTGCCGGAGGACAAGCGGGGCATCTTCCTCGCCGGCGACGACATCTCCTGGACGGCCGGCTGGGCGGAGGGTGCCGTCCAGACCGCGCTGAACGCGGTCTGGGGCGTCATGCACCACTTCGGCGGCGAGACCGACCCGACCAACCCGGGTCCCGGCGACCTCTACGACGAGATCGCCCCGGTGGAACTCCCCGAGGACTGAGCCCGCCCCCCGCTGCCGGGTCGGTCCGGCAGCGGGGTGAGCAGCATGCGGCCGGCGAAGCCCACCGCCGTGTCCAGGCGTTCGGTGAACTCCCCGGCGACGTCCGGCAGTCCGCGCAGCGCCCACAGGGCGCGGGCCGCCGTCCAGGCCGCGTCCCGGGCACGTTCCAGGCTCCACGCGCCCAGCAGATGGGTCAGCGGATCGGCGATCCGCAGCAGTTCGGGGCCCGGTGTCAGCTCTTCGCGGATCCGGTCCTCCAGCGAGAGGAGGAGTTCGCCCACCTGGTCGAACTCGTCTTCCAGATCGATGGGTTCGCAGCCGAGCGTACGGCAGGTGTCCACGACGGCGAGCGCGAGATCGTGGCCGATGTGCGCGTTGATGCCCGCGAGCGCGAACTGCAGCGGACGTACGCCGGGGTGCCGGCGGAACTGGAACAGCGGACGCCAGCAGGCCGGTGGCCGCCGCTCCCGCGACACCGCGTCCACCGCCGCCAGATAGCGCTCCGCGAACCGTACGTCCAGCGCGATCGCCGCCCGCGCGTCCGGGAACCGGCCCGCGTCGATCCGCCGGTCCACGGCCTCCGTGACGGCGAGGTAGACACGGTTGAACACAGCGACCCCGTCCCGCGCGGGCAGGGCCGCGTCGAGGGCGCGCATACGGGAGACGACCCCGTCCACGGCGGTGAGGACTTGTTCGCATCGCACCATGAGCGCAGAGTCGCACCTTTAGGGTGGCGTCAGTGGCGGCGGGCCCGACGCTTCCCCGGAACGGGGGAACGCACCCGTCGTGGGGGAGGGGGAGCAGTACTGTGTCAGGCTCGCGTGCCCAGCGCCTGTCCGCGCGGAGGGCCGAGCGTCGGCGTGCCGTCCGGCGCGGCACGATGGTCGCGGCGGCCTCCGTGGTGGTCGCGGTCGGTACCGTCACGGGGATGATGTCGACGGTCGGCGACGGACGTGGCGCGGACGAGGCACGCCCCGGGGTGACCTCCTCGCCGCGCCTGGCACCGCCGCCCGTCGTGCCGTCACTCTCGCCCTCGCCCTCGCCCTCGCCGTCGGCGTCGGCGTCGGCGACGAAGTCCCCTTCTCCCACGGCCGGTCCGACGAAGAAGGCGAGCCCGAAGGCGTCCGCGTCCGGGAAGAAGCGGCGGACCGCCCCCGTGTCCACCCGCCTCTACCGCCACCCCGACTCCCAGGTCCTGGACTGGGTGCGGACCAACCCCGACGACCCGCGCCGCGCGGTCATCGAGTCCCGGATAGCCGACCAGCCGGCGGCCGTGTGGTTCGCGGACCACTCCCCGGAGACGGTCACCTCCCGGGTGCGTGCCGTGGCGTCGCGCGGCGCGGCACGGGGCCGCACGCCGGTCCTCGTGCCGTACGCGATCCCCGACCGCGACTGCGGCGGGCACTCCGAGGGCGGGGCGCCCGATCTGGCGGCCTACGACGCCTGGATCGACCGGTTCGCCGCCGGACTGGGCGGCAGCGAGGTCATCGTGATCCTGGAGCCCGACGCGATCGCCCAGTCCGAGTGCCTCTCCGCCGGGCAGCGCGCCGACCGCTTCGCCTCGCTGGCCCGCGCCGGCCGGGTACTGAAGGACGCCAACCCCCGGGCGCGGGTCTACTTCGACGCCGGGCACTCCGGCTGGCACGGCGCGGCCGAGCAGGCCGCCCTGCTGCGGCAGGCCGGGGCCGCCTCGGCGGCCTCCTCCGACGGTGTCTTCAGCAACGTCTCCAACTTCCACGCCACCGCCGACGAGGTCGCCTACGACCGTGCCGTGCTCGACGCCCTCGGCGGCCCGCCGGGCCTCGGCGCGGTGATCGACACCAGCCGCAACGGCAACGGCGCCCCGGCGGACGGCGCATGGTGCGACCCCGCGGGCCGCAAGCTCGGCCGGACCCCGACGCTGAGCACCGGGGAGACCGGCATCGACGCCTACCTGTGGGTGAAGCTGCCGGGGGAGTCCGACGGCTGCAAGGGGGCGCCGGGCACCTTCACCCCGTCGTACGCCTACGACTTGGCGCGCTGATCGCCCTCGGTGCCCTCGGTGTCGTAGGAGGACGTGCCCTCGTCGAGCAGCGGCTCCTGCGTCTTGAGGTGGGCGGGCGCGAAGGCGCGCAGCGCGTGGTAGCCGGTGATGACGACCAGCGTGCCGAGCGCGATGCCGCTCAGCGAGAAGGTGTCGGTGAACTCCATCGAGACGTTGCCGACGCCGATGATGATGCCCGCCGCGGCCGGCACCAGGTTCAGCGGGTTGCGCAGGTCCACCTTGGCGTTGATCCAGATCTGCGCGCCGAGCAGGCCGATCATGCCGTACAGGATGACGGTGATCCCGCCGAGGACCCCGCCCGGGATGGCCGCCACGACCGCGCCGAACTTCGGGCAGATACCGAACAGCAGGGCGAAGCCGGCGGCGGCCCAGTACGCGGCCGTGGAGTAGACGCGGGTCGCGGCCATCACGCCGATGTTCTCGGAGTAGGTGGTGTTGGGCGGGCCGCCGACCGCGGTGGACAGCATGGAGCCGACACCGTCGGCGGAGATGGCCGTGCCGAGCTTGTCGTCGAGGTTGTCGCCGGTCATCTCGCCGACCGCCTTGACGTGCCCGGCGTTCTCGGCGATCAGCGCGATGACCACCGGCAGGGCGACCAGGATCGCCGACCACTCGAAGGACGGGCCGTGCAGGGCCGGCAGTCCGATCCAGTCGGCCTGGCCCACTCCGGACAGGTCCAGGCGCCAGTGGTCGGTGACCTTGCCGCTCGCGTCCGCCGAGTGGATCCGCCCGAAGATCCGGTCGAGCGCCCAGGACAGGACGTATCCGAAGACCAGCCCGAGGAAGATCGCGATGCGGGACCAGAAGCCGCGCAGGCAGACCACGGCGAGACCGGTGAACAGCATCACGAACAGGGCGGTCCACTGGTCCTGCGGCCAGTAGGTGGAGGCGGTCACCGGTGCCAGGTTGAAGCCGATCAGCATCACCACCGCGCCGGTGACGATCGGCGGCATCGCGGCGTGGATGATCCGCGCCCCGAACCGCCGCACCGCGAGACCCACCAGGAACAGCGCGGCCCCCACCACGAACACCGCGCCGGTGACGGTGGCGCTGGAGCCGCCCTGGGCCCGGATGACCGCGGCGACACCGACGAAGGAGAGCGAGCAGCCGAGGTAGCTCGGCACCCGGCCACGCGTGGCCAGCAGGAAGACGACGGTCGCGACACCCGACATCATGATCGCCAGGTTGGGGTCCAGACCCATGAGCACCGGGGCGACGAAGGACGCCCCGAACATCGCCACGACGTGCTGGGCACCCAGACCCGCCGTACGGGGCCAGGAGAGCCGTTCGTCGGGGCGGACCACCGCGCCGGGGGCCGGGGTGCGTCCGTCGCCGTGCAGTTTCCACCGGACGCCGAGATTCATGGGCTGTCGCTTTCGTCGTACGTGCAGCGTGTCCGGACCATTGTGCGGGCTGGGCAGCGGTGCTTCGTACAGGCGGACGGGCGTGGCCGACCCGGCTGAGCGTCTGCTTAGGATGAGGGCGCGCCGCTGTTCGATGTAAGCGGCACTCATCCCGTACGTCCCAGGAGTCCCACCCGTGACCGCCGAAGCCCCGCTCGCCCCCGCCCTGCTCCACGGCCGGCTGATCCCCGTGACCGTCCACTTCGACGACCTCGACGCGCTGGGGCTGCTACACAACGCCCGCTATCCGCTGCTCGTCGAGCGGGCGTGGACCGAGCTGTGGCAGGAGAAGGGCGTCCGCTTCGACGGCGACTGGGTGGCGGCCGGCGACGCCTGCAACGCGGTCCGGGAACTGCGGATCGGCTACGAGGCCCCGGTGACCCGCGCGGGTACGTACGCGGTCCACCTGTGGCTGGAGCGGCTCGGCAGGACCGGACTGACGTACGGCTTCCGCTTCTGCTCGCAGGACGGGGAAGCGACCTACGCGCGGGGCAGCCGGGTGCTGGTGCGGCTGGACGCCACGACCCTGCGCCCGGCGCCCTGGAGCGAGGCGTTCAGGGACGGGGCTCGGGAACTGCTGCCTCCGGACGCGTGACCTTCGTACGGTCCCCCGCGCGCAGCACGCCCGCGAAGCCCGCGATGCCGCACGACAACACCGTCACCAGGACGAACGACACCATCAGACTGGTCGCCTGGGCCAGCAGGCCGATCGCGCTCGGGGCGATCAGGCCCGAGGTGTAGGTGATGGTCGCGACGCCCGCGATGGCCAGGCTCGGGTTGGAGCCGCTGCGGCCGGCGGCGGCGAAGCACAACGGCACGACCACCGCGATGCCGAGCCCCATCAGCGCGAACCCGCCCATCGCCACCGCGGGGTGCTCGGCGAACACGATCAGCAGTCCGCCCAGCAGGGCGACGACACCGCTCGCGCGGACCGTGCGCACGGCGCCGTAGCGGTCCACCACGTGGTCCCCGGCGATCCGGGCGACCGCCATGGTGAGCGTGAAACCGGTGGTGCAGGCCGCCGCGAGACCGGCCGAGGTCTCCAGCTGGTCGCGCAGGTAGACCGCCGACCAGTCCAGGCTCGCGCCCTCCGCGAACACCGCGCAGAAGCCGATCGCGCCGATGAGCAGCGCGGAGCGGGGCGGCAGCGCGAACCGCGGCGGCGGCTCCTCGTCCTCGGCGGGCTGCAGGTCGAGCACCCAGGTGCAGGCGGTCACACCCACCACCGTCAGGACGGCGGCCGCGAGCGCGTGGTGCAGCCGGGCGTCCGCGCCGAGGTGGGCGGCGAGCGTGCCGGCCGCCGAGCCGATCAGGGCGCCGGCGCTCCACATGCCGTGCAGCCCCGACATGATCGACTTGTCGAGCCGGTTCTCCACCTCCACGCCCAGCGCGTTCATCGCCACGTCGGACATGCCGGCCGTGGCGCCGTAGACGAACAGGGCCAGGCAGAGGGTGAGCAGGTTCGGGGCGATCGACGGCAGGGTCAGCGCGAGCGTCCACAGCGCGATCAGGCCGCGCAGCGCCGTGCGGGCGCCGAAGCGGTGGCTGACGCTTCCCGCGAGCGGCATCGCGAGGGACGCCCCGAGCGCGGGGAAGGCGAGCGCGAGGCCCAACTGCCCGGCGCTCACGCCGGCGTGGTCCTGGATCCAGGGGACGCGGGTGGCGAACGATCCGGTGACGGCGCCGTGTACGGCGAACACGGCGGCCACGGCGTACCGCGCCCGTCTCACATCACGCTGCTGATGGACCACTGCGCTCATCGTCCCGCCCCTCCCGGCCGTCGGTTTCCGCACGCGCCGCCGTAAACTATCAGGAACCCTGCCTGAAAGATATGGGGTATCCGGAGGCGGAGCATGCGCCGACCGGCCCCGCCGATCTGGAAGGATCCCGGCATGGCCGCATCCCCGAGCACCGCCAGAGCCATCAACGACCGGCTCGCCCTGCGCCTGCTCCAGCAGGAAGGCCCGCTGACCGCCGGGCAGTTGAAACAGCTGACCGGGCTGTCCCGGCCGACCGTCGCCGACCTCGTCGAGCGGCTCACCGCCGCCGGGCTCATCGCGGTGGCCGGCGAGGCGGGGGAGCAGCGGCGCGGCCCCAACGCCAAGCTGTACGGCATCGTCGGGGACCGGGCGCACCTGGCCGCGCTGGACGTCCGCACCGAGGGCGTCACCGTGGTCGTGTCGGACCTCGTCGGCGAGGTCCTGGCCGAGGCCGCCCTGCCCATCACCGGGGACGCGGGCACCGGACCGGCGGTCGAACAGGCGGTCGCGCTGGTCGAGCGGACGGCGAAGGAGGCGGGCGCCGACCGGCTGCACACCGTCGGGATCGGGGCCCCCGGACTGATCGACCCCGCGAGCGGCGAACTGCGCGACTCCACGGGCCTGCCCGAGTGGCACCGGCGCCTGGTCGCCGCGCTCCAGGAACGGCTCCCCGAGGCCCGGGTCAGCGTGGAGAACGAGACCAACCTCGCCGCGCTGGCCGAGCAGCGCGACGGCGCGGCCCGCGACCGGGACACCTTCGTCCTGCTGTGGCTGGGCCACGGCACCGGCGCCGCAGTGATCCTCGACGGCACCCTGCGCAGGGGCGCCTCCGGCGGCACGGGCGAGATCGGCTTCCTCCCGGTCCCGGGCACGAGCGGCCCGCCGTCGGCCACCGACTGCGCGGGCGGCTTCCACTCCCTGGTGGGGGCGGCGGCGGTCGCCCGGCTGGCGGAGGAGTGCGGCGTCGTGGCGGAGCCGGGCGTCGAGCCGCCGGCGGCGGGCGCGGTACGGACGGCCGTCGCGTCGGCCGCCCCCGCCTCCCCGGAGGCACGCTTCCTCGACACCCTGGCCGACCGGATCACGGTGGGCGTCGCCTCGGTGGTCGCGCTGCTCGACCCCGGCCACGTGGTCCTGGGCGGCGAGGTCGGCCAGGCCGGCGGCGAGACACTCGCCGCGCGGGTACGGGACCGCCTGGCCGCCATGTCCCCCCTGCCCGCCGACGTACGGCCCAGCACCCTGGGCGGCGGCGCGGTACTCCGCGGAGCCCTCCTGACGGCCCGCGACCGGGCCCAGGAAGAACTGTTCGGTGTGCCCGGGCACTGAGAGGCCCGGCGCGAGACCCACTACGTCCGACAGCGCTCCGAAGGGGCGCGGGACCATACCGACGTGCGGCTACCGCCGCGTGGGCGCGGCCGGTCACGGCAGCGCGCCGAGGGGGCGTGGGACCGTACGGACGTGCGGCTACCGCCGCGTGGGCGCGGCCGGTCACGGCAGCGCCCCGAAGGGGCGCGGGGAACTGCGCGACCAGCCACGACGGCGCCGCGGACGACCGATGGCACCGCACGTCCGGCGGAGCGCCCGTCCCCTGCTCCCGGCCCGGCCATCGGCCGTTGAACGTCGTCGGCCGGGCCGGGACTCACCCTGTCCGGTTGCGGACGGCCCGCCCGCGTGCCCGCCACAGGGGCGGGCGGGAGACGGACGTCCCGCTCACCGGCGGTCGGCGCGCGCTCCGCACCGCTTCGCCAGGTACTCGTCGAACGTGCCCTTGCCGGTCGCTCGCTCCGGGGCGAGGTGGCCGCCCGCGCGGAAGGCGTCGTAGGACGCGCCGCGCAGCGGGACCTTCACCACCGCGCGGCGGCGGCCCGTGGCCTTCAGATACGCGCGGGCCAGGGAGTCGAACGTCCGGACCTCCGGACCGCCCATGTCGTCGACGCGGCCCGCCGGCGCGCCCCGGGCCAGCTCGGCCAGGCGGTCCGCGACCTCCGTGACATCGACCGGCTGGTCCTTCACCCGGGCCGGCAGCAGCAGGACCGGCAGCCTGGCCATGCCCTGGAGGACCGTGAACACCAGGTCGTGGAACTGGGTGGCGCGCAGCACCGTCCAGCCCAGCCCCGACTCCTCGACCAGCCGCTCCACGGCCAGCTTGGACCGGTAGTAACCGAACGGCACCCGGTCGACACCGACGATCGAGATGTACACGAGGTGTCCGACCCCCGCCCGCCGGGCCGCCGCGATCAGGTTCCGCGCGGCCTTCTCGTCGCCACCGCGCGGTGACGACGCGCAGTGCACGATCGTGTCCACGCCCGTGACGGCCTCCTCCAGCACCGCCCCGCCTTCGCGCAGATCGACGGCGTACGGCTGAGCGTGCCGGCTGAGCCCCCGCACCTCGTGTCCGCCCGCCCGCAGCCGCGCGACGATGTGCCGGCCGAGCGTTCCGGTACCGCCGGTCACCAGGATCGTGCTCATGCTGTCCCGTCCCTTCGGACACCCGGCGCTCCCCGACGGAGCGCCCCACGTCTGCTGGGACGGATCGACCACCGCCGGATGTGACATCGGTCCGGGAACCCGCCCCCGTACGGAGTCCAGCTTCTCCGGGTCCGGCACCGGGCGCATCCGCGCGTGGTGAGGCCCGGCGGCGGGCAAGGGCCGTCGTCACCGCCGCCGGGCCGGTCCGCGAGGGTCAGCAGGCTCCCTGGTCCCGCCACACTCCCCATTCGCCGGTGGTGCCGGGCTCCTCGCCCTTCGTCCACCACTGCGCCTTCCAGACGTGGCCCCCGTGGGACACCACGCTGCCCCCGCCGTACGAGGCCGAGGCGCCCCAGGCCGGGTCCGCGCAGTCGCCGGGCGGCGTCGTGGGCGGGTCGGTCGGCGTCGTGCCGCCGCCCGGCTCGACGACGGTCGTCCCGCGCGCCAGGTCCCCGGCGAGGGCGTACGCCCTGCCGCCGATCGTCACCGTCCAGTTCGACGGGGTCGACACCGGCAGGTAGTAGTTGAACGACAGGTCGACGGTCGCGCCCGGCGCCAGCGACTGCCACGCCGGCAGCTTCAGCGACACCCGGTGGAAGTCACCCTTCAGGCCGCCCGCGTTGCCGCCTGTGTGGTCGCTGCTGATGACCTTGGTGCCGAAACCGGACTGGTCGGAGGCGTTCCCCGGGGCCGAGGTCGCGTAGTCGAACCGGAACTCCGTACCGCCCGGCAGCGCGGTCCTCGTGTTGTTCGTGATCCGCAGCCTGGGCGTGATCGGGTAGTTGGAGTCGCCCAGCTTGAAGTCCGTGAACTCCACGTCCACGTTCACGGCCTCCGACGGCAGGTCCGCGTTCGACTTCTTCGCGCCGTACGGCGTGGCCGCCCTGAACCTGTCGTACATCAGCGAGGTGAGCGTGTCGCCCGTCTCGTACTGGCCCTCGGCGGCGTTCCAGTCGTAGTCGCCGGCCAGCTCCCAGACCATGGTGCCGCCGATGCCGCGGTCCACCACGTAGTCGGCCTTGGCCTCGACCGACTGCTCGTCCTCGGTGGAGAGGAAGACCTTCTTCTCGGCGTTCCACAGCCAGGGGGCGACCAGCGTGGAGTCGTACTTGCGGGCGTACGTCCCGGTCAGTTTCGTGTCCGCCGGGAAGCCGTAGTCGGTGACGTAGTCGCCGACGATCCCCTTCTCGAGGTTCTTGGCGTGCCACATCGGGTTGGAGCCCGCCGGGGACTCCTTGCCGTCGGTGTCGAGGTCGTGCCAGAGGTTGTCGATGCCGACGGCGCCGTCACCGCACTTGGCCAGGCCGGAGCCGGCCGGACAGGAGGAGGCGGACGCCTTGCCCCACAGGCCGTCGGTCCCGCCCTGGACGTTCTTGTGGCCGCGGGTGTAGTACGGCAGGCCGATGTTGATGCGGCCGGCCGGCATGGAGCCCCGGAAGTAGTGGTAGGCCCAGTCGGTGTTGAGGTAGCCGACGCCGCCGTACTGGGCGCTGCCGTAGACGTTCGCGGCGGCCAGCTCGGCGTCCTTGCCGTCGTCGAACAGGGAGGCGTTCGGGCCGGCGTACTCGTTCCAGGCGCCGTGCAGGTCGTACGACATGATGTTGACGTAGTCCAGGTACTTCTGGACCTGGAAGGTCTCCATGCCGCGCAGCAGATAGCCGGACGAGGGGGCGGCCACGGTGAGCATGTAGTGCCTGCCGTCCGCCGCGCCCGCGCGGTCCAGCTTCTCGCGCAGCGTCTTCATCAGCGCCGCGTAGCCCTTGACCAGCCCGGCCCGGCGGGCGTTGGCGAAGGACCAGTCGAGCGGGTTGCCCGCGTCCTTCATCGTCGTCGGGTACTCGTAGTCGATGTCGACGCCGTTGAAGCCGTACGTCCGGATGAAGTCGACGGCCGAGTCGGCGAAGGTGTCGATGCCGGCCTGGTTGACCGAGCCGTCGGCGTTGGTGGCCATCGAGTAGAAGCCGCCGGAGTCCACGCGGTTCCCGCCGTCGTCGATGTAGCCGCCGGTCTCGGCCCAACCGCCCACCGAGATCAGCGTCTTGACGTCCGGGTGCTGCTTCTTGAACTTGTTGAGCAGGTTGAAGTGGCCCTTGTAGGGCAGTTGCGGGTCCGTCTCCGCGCCGGCCACGCCGGGCCACGTCATGCCCGTCGCCGGGTTGGCGGCGGTGTCCGGGCCGACCGAGATCTTGTTGCCCTTGTCGATGTGCGCGAACGCGTAGTTGATGTGGGTGATCTTGTCCCACGGGATGTCGGACGCGAGGTAGGCGGGCTTCCCGTCCTTGCCGGTGCGCCAGCCGGTGAAGTAGCCGATCACCCGGCGCTGGTGGTCGGCGCCCATCTTCTCCCGGCCGGCCGGGTCGTACACCGAGCAGTACGGGACGTCGACGCCCGGTGTCGAGTACAGCCCGTCGGGACGACAGGACTCCTGGCCGGCGGCGTGCGAGACGGTGGCCGGGAGGGCGGCGAGCAGCAGGCCGGCGACGGCGGCGGAGGCGAGCGGCGCGGGTCTCGCTCCGGGGCGTGAGGGGGACGGCACAGTGGGTTCCTCTCCGGGGAAGTTGGCTCGGACCCTAAGAGGACTAGACCAAAGCGTCAATAGGTATGGACCAATTGGGCGGACCGTCAAGGGAGCGCCGCGGCGGGGGAGTTGCCCCTCGCGCGACCCTCGGCGGTCTCCGCGTCACTTCCTGTGAGCCACTCCACACTCCTCTCCCGCATGGAGTGCGGCCGTCCGTGGCACACTGGCCCTGTACCAGTAGCAGCGCACTCCGGGGTCGGTGAAAGTCCGAACCGGCGGTTACAGTCCGCGACCCGGTCGCCTCCAGCGACCGGTTGACCAGGTGAAATTCCTGGACCGACGGTTAAAGTCCGGATGGGAGGCAGTGCGCGGCGGGCGGGCATCCATGCGCGCCGCCGTACCGGTTCGCCCTCTGGGCGAGCCCTGTCCGGCGTCGTACCTGGTGTCCTCGTCCGCGGTTTCTGTCGTCATCGACAGCCCCGGAGTCCGTGCCCGAAGAGGCAGGAGGACCCGGGAAGTGTTCACCGGAATCGTCGAAGAGCTGGGCGAGATCACCGCCGTCGAGACCCTCGACGACGCCTGTCGCTTCCGGCTGCGCGGCCCCGTCGTCACCGAAGGCGCGCAGCACGGCGACTCCATCGCCGTCAACGGCGTCTGCCTCACGGTCGTCGAACACGAGGGCGACGAGTTCACCGCCGACGTCATGGCGGAGACCCTGAAGCGTTCCAGCCTCGGCGTCCTCGCCGTCGGCTCCCGCGTCAACCTCGAACGCCCCACGGCAGTCGGCTCCCGCCTCGGCGGCCACATCGTCCAGGGGCACGTCGACGGCACCGGCGAGATCCTCGGGCGCGAGCCGTCGGAGAACTGGGAGATCGTGAGGATCTCCCTCCCCGCCGGCCTCTCCCGCTACGTCGTGGAGAAGGGCTCCATCACCGTCGACGGCATCAGCCTCACCGTCGTCGACGCCGGGCCCGACTTCTTCACCGTCAGCCTGATCCCCACCACGCTCGCCCTGACCACGCTCGGCATCAAGCAGCCCGGCGACCCGGTCAACCTCGAGGTGGACGTCATCGCCAAGTACGTCGAGCGGATGCTCGGCGACCGCGCCGCCGGTGAGGGGGCGTCCCGGTGAACTGGCTCAACTCCGAGGCCTTCACCCTCTTCGACCAGCACATCAAGTGGTCGGACATGATCGGCAACGTGGTCGGTCTGATCGCCCTCGCCCTCGGCTGGCGCCGCTCCATCTGGACCTGGCCCGCCCAGTTCGTCTCCGGTCTGATCCTCTTCACGGCCTTCGCCACCGCCCACCTCTCGGGCAGCGCCGGCAAGCAGGTCGTCGTCATGCTGGTCGCCGCCTGGGGCTTTTGGCAGTGGAACCGCGGCCGGCGACAGGCGCAGGACGGCTCCGTCGCCGTACGGTTCGCGACGTGGCGCGAGCGCGCCGCACTGCTGACCGGGGCCGCCCTCGGCACCCTCGCCGTCGGCGGACTGTTCACCCTCCACCCGTCCCTGTCCTGGGACCCCTGGCCGGACGCCTACATCTTCGTCGGCACGATCGTCGCCATGTACGCGCAGGCCCGCGGCATGGTCGAGTTCTGGTTCGCCTGGCTGCTCGTCGACCTCGTCGGCGTCCCCCTGAACTTCGCCAACGGCTTCGCCTTCTCCGGCTTCGTCTACGTCATCTACGGCGCGCTCGTCCTGTGGGGACTGCGCGACTGGTGGCTGCGCTCCCGCGACGCGCGGCCCACCCTGGAAGGAGCGCCCGCATGAGCACGGCACCGATCCTGTACAGCACCGACGGCATCGAGGACCTCATGCTCGACCCCGTCGAGCAGGCCCTCGCCGACATCGCGGCCGGCCGCCCGGTCGTGGTCGTCGACGACGAGGACCGCGAGAACGAGGGCGACCTCGTCGTCGCCGCCGAGAAGGTCACCCCCGAGATCGTCGCCTTCATGATGAGCGAGTGCCGCGGCATGATCTGCGCCCCCATGGAGGGCGAGGAGCTGGACAGGCTCGGCATCCCGCTGATGGTGGAGAACAACACCGAGTCCATGCGGACCGCGTTCACCGTCACCGTGGACGGCTCGGGCGCCCACGGCGTGACCACCGGCATCTCCGCCGCCGACCGCGCGACCACGCTCCGGCTGCTGGCGAGCGGCACCGCGCAGGCCGACGACTTCGTCCGCCCCGGCCACATCTTCCCGCTGCGCGCCCGCCCCGGCGGCGTACTGGTGCGCAACGGCCACACCGAGGCCGCCGTCGACCTCGCCCGCCTCGCCGGCCTGCGCCCGGCCGGAGCCATCGTCGAGATCGCCGGTGAGGACGGCACCATGCTCCGGCTGCCCGAGCTGATCCCGTTCGCCCGCAAGCACGGCCTGACGATCATCTCCATCGAGGACCTGATCGCCTACCGCCGCTCCGCCGAACCCACCGTCCGCCGCGAGGCCGAGGTCCATCTGCCCACCTCCCACGGCACCTTCACCGCGTACGGCTACCGCTCCACCGTCGACGGCGTCGAACACGTCGCCCTCGTCCACGGCGACATCGGCGACGGCGAGGACGTCCTCGTCCGCCTCCACTCCGAATGCCTCACCGGCGACATCTTCGGCTCCCGGCGCTGCGACTGCGGCCCCCAGCTCGACGCCTCCCTGGACCGCATCCAGGCCGAGGGCCGCGGAGTCGTGGTCTACCTGCGCGGACACGAGGGACGCGGCATCGGCCTGATGTCCAAGCTGCGCGCCTACGAACTCCAGGAACGCGGCCGGGACACCCTCGACGCCAACCTCGAACTCGGCCTGCCCGCCGACGCCCGCGACTACGGCGCCGGCGCGCAGATCCTCGCCGACCTCGGCGTCCGCGGCGTCCGCCTGATGACCAACAACCCCGACAAGTCCGACGCGCTCGCCCGCCACGGCATCGAGGTCACCGGACGCGAGCCGATGCCCGTCACCGCGAGCGAGCACAACCTCCGCTACCTGCGCACCAAGCGGGACCGGATGGGCCACGACCTGCCCTGGCTGGACACGCCGACCGTGCCCGCCTGCGGCAACCAGTAACGAGAGACACCGAGGAGAGACGTGAGCGGCAAGGGTGCACCGGAACTGTCCGTACGCGACGTGGGGGACCTGCGGGTCGCCGTCGTCGCCGCGCAGTGGCACGAGAAGGTGATGGACGGACTGGTGGACGGCGCCCTGCGCGCCCTGCACGACCTCGGCATCGACGAGCCGACCCTGCTCCGGGTCCCCGGCAGCTGGGAACTCCCCGTCGTCGCCAAGGTCCTGGCCGGCCGGGGCTACGACGCGGTCGTCGCCCTCGGCGTCGTCATCCGGGGCGGCACGCCCCACTTCGACTACGTGTGCCAGGGCGTCACCCAGGGCCTCACCCAGGTCTCGGTCGACACCGGTGTCCCCGTCGGCTTCGGCCTGCTCACCTGTGACGACGAGGAGCAGGCCCTGGACCGCGCCGGACTGCCCGGCTCCAGCGAGGACAAGGGGCACGAGGCGGTCACCGCGGCCGTGGCGACCGCGGCCTGCTTGCGTTCGGTATCCGAACCCTGGCGGTGAGCAGTCCCCGTCACCGCGTAGGGTAAGGACCACCATGTCCAAGAAGACGTTCGAGGAGCTGTTCACCGAGCTCCAGCAGAAGGCCGCCCACGGCGACCCCGCCACCTCCCGCACCGCCGAGCTGGTCGACAAGGGCGTCCATGCCATCGGCAAGAAGGTCGTCGAGGAAGCCGCCGAAGTCTGGATGGCCGCCGAATACGAGGGCAAGGAGGCGGCCGCCGAGGAGATCTCGCAGCTGCTCTACCACGTCCAGGTGATGATGGTCGCCCGCGGCATCTCCCTCGACGACGTCTACGCCCACCTGTGAACCCTCACGCCCACGACACACCCCCTCACACGAAGGAAGCCGACCTCATGCTGCGCATCGCCGTCCCCAACAAGGGTTCCCTGTCAGGCCCCGCGGGGGAGATGCTGCATGAGGCCGGCTACCGGCAGCGCCGCGAGTCCAAGGAACTGCGGATCGTCGACCCGGCGAACGAGGTCGAGTTCTTCTACCTCCGCCCGCGCGACATCGCCATCTACGTCGCCTCCGGACAGCTCGACATCGGCATCACCGGCCGCGACCTGCTGATCGACTCCGGCGCCGCCGCCGAGGAGATCCTCCCCCTCGGCTTCGCCCGCTCCACCTTCCACTACGCCACCAAGCCGGGCACCATCGGCGGCCTGGCGGACCTGAAGGGCAAGACGATCGCCACCTCCTACGAGGGCATCGTCGCGGGACACCTCGCCGACAACGGCATCGACGCCTCCGTCGTCCACCTCGACGGCGCCGTCGAGACCGCCATCCAGCTCGGTGTCGCCCAGGTCATCGCGGACGTCGTCGAGACGGGCACCTCGCTGCGCAACGCCGGCCTGGAGGTCGTCGGCGAACCGATCATGAAGTCCGAGGCCGTCGTCATCCTCCCCCGGGCTCGAACACACTCGCCCGGGGGGACCCCCACCACCGGCGCGGACGGCGAGGAGCCCAAGGTGCGCCAGTTCCTGCGCCGCCTCCAGGGCGTCCTGGTCGCCCGGACGTACGTGATGATGGACTACGACTGCCGCGTCGAACAGCTCGAGAAGGCCGTCGCCCTCACCCCGGGCCTGGAGTCCCCCACCGTCTCCCCGCTGCACAACGAGGGCTGGGTCGCCGTCCGCGCGATGGTCCCCTCCAAGGAGGCCCAGCGGATCATGGACGACCTGTACGACATCGGCGCCCGCGCCATCCTCACCACGGCCATCCACGCCTGCCGCCTCTGACCGGGTCCGGAGCACCACCATGTCCGACACGACCGCGGGCCGGCTGCCCGGCCTGCCCGTCACCTTCCGCCCGGGCCGTACCCGCGCGGTGCTGCTCACGGCCGGCGTCGCGCTCTTCGTGGTCATCACCCTGATCGCGCTGCTGCTGGAGCAGCTCGGCCCGGGGGAGCGGATCAGCTTCGTGTTCACCGCCGCGCTGCTGGCCGGCGTGCTGTTCCTGCTGGCCCGGCCGAAGGTCGTCGCCGACGAGACGGGCGTCACCGTCGTCAACATCGTGAGCCGGCGCCGCCTGGAGTGGGCGGAGATCCTTCAGGTGAACCTCCGTCCCGGTGATCCCTGGGTCTTCCTCGACCTCAGCGACGGCACCAGCCTGCCCGCGCTCGGCATCCAGCCGGGCATCGCCAGACAGCGGGCCGTCGCCGACGCGCGGGCCCTGCGGGCGCTCACCGAGGCCCGCTCCACGGCCGGGCCCGAGGCACCCCGGAGCTGACCCGGGGCCGCCCCTCGGGGACGGCTCGGGGCCCGGCTCCGGGAAGCGTCGGGGACGTCCACCTGCCGCAGTCGCCCATGTCTTGATTAATCTGGTGGGCACAGGCGCGACGACCGCGCCTGTGCCCCTGCCGCCCCGCCCGGTGCACAGGGGCTCCAGCTATCCGAGGAGTGACCCTCTCCGGCGATGGACGGATCGTCCTGTAGTACCTGCGCCGCCCCCTGCCGACATAGCGCGGACCCGCATCCCGAGGTCCGCGCGCATGCGGAGGCGGCGGCATCATGACCACCCCCTTGCTGCTTCTCGCAGCCGCTTTCCTGCTGATCCTGGCCAACGGATTCTTCGTGGCCGCCGAGTTCGGCCTGGTCACCGTCGAGCGACCGGAAGCCGAGGAGGCCGCCGCGGGCGGCGACCGGCGTGCCCGCCGGGTCGTCGAGTCGCTCAGGGAACTCTCCTTCCAGCTCTCCGGCACCCAGCTCGGCATCACCATCACCTCCCTCGTTGTCGGCATGCTGGCCGAACCGGCACTCGCCGGACTGCTGCACGGCCCCTTCACCGGCGTCGGCGTCCCCGAGGGCGCGGTCTCCGGTGTCTCCGTCGTCGTCGGCATGCTGCTGGCCTCCGCGGTGCAGATGGTGATCGGCGAACTCGTGCCGAAGAACTGGGCCGTGTCCCGGCCCCTGCAGGTCGCCCGCTTCGTGGCCGGCCCGCAGCACGCGTTCGCCCGGCTCTTCCGCCCGGTCATCGCCGGGCTGAACGCCGTGGCCAACCGCCTGGTGCGGGCCCTGGGCATCGAGCCCACCGAGGAACTGGCCTCCGCCCGCACCCCCGGCGAGCTCGTCTCCCTGGCCCGGCACTCCGCCCGGGCCGGCGCCCTGGAACAGGACACGGCGGACCTCTTCGTCCGCACCCTGTCCCTCGGCGAACTGACCGCACAGCACGTCATGACACCGCGCGTGAAGGTCAGCGCCCTGCAGTCCTCGGCGACCGCCGAGGACGTGGTCAACCTGACCCGGGCCACCGGCCTGTCCCGCTTCCCCGTCTACCGGGAGCGCATCGACGAGATCGTCGGCATGGTGCACCTCAAGGACGCCCTCGCGGTGTCCGTGCACGACCGGCTGCGCACCCCCGTGGGCCGCATCGCCCGCCCGGCGCTGCTCGTCCCCGAGACCCTGCCCGTACGACCGCTGCTCAAGCGGCTGCGCAGCGAGCAGCCCATCGCGGTCGTCGTCGACGAGTACGGCGGCACGGCCGGCGTCGTCACCCTGGAGGACATCGTCGAGGAGATCGTCGGCGAGGTGCGCGACGAGCACGACGGACAGGACGTCCCCGAACTCGCCCCCGCCCCGCCCGAGGACGGCAACCCCGCCTGGGACGTCGACGGCGGCGTCCGGGTCGACATCCTGCGGCGCATAGGCCTGGAGGCGCCCGAGGGGCCGTACGAGACGGTGGCCGGCCTGGTCGCCGATCTGCTCGGCCGGATCCCGGCCGTCGGCGACCGCGCGGAACTGCCGGGCTGGCGGCTGTCGGTGCGCCGGGTCGGCCACTACCGCGCCGAACGCGTCCGCCTGGTCAGAACGGCCCCGCTGCCACTGGTGGAGGTGGCCGGATGAGCGTGCTGCAACTCCTCTTCGCCGCGCTGCTCGTGCTCGCCAACGGATTCTTCGTCGGCGCCGAGTTCGCGCTGGTCTCGGTCCGCCGCAGCCAGATCGAACCGCTCGGCACGGCCCGCGCCCGCCAGGTGCTGTACGGCCTGGAGCACCTGCCGCAGATGATGGCGGCGGCCCAGTTCGGCATCACCGTCTGCTCGCTGACCCTGGGCGCGGTCGCCGAACCGACGGTCGCCCATCTGCTGGAGCCGGTCTTCGAGTGGATGCACCTGCCGCACGGCATGATCCACCCGCTCGGCTATGTCATCGCGCTCGCCGCGGTGGTCTTCTTCCACCTCGTCATCGGCGAGATGGTCCCGAAGAACCTGGCGATGGCGGCCCCCGGGAAGGCCGCGCTGTGGCTGAGCCCCGGCCTGGTCTGGTTCGCCCGCCTGTGCAGGCCGGTCACGATCGCGCTCGGCGCCTGCGCCCAGGCCGTCCTGCGGCTCTTCCGCGTCGAACCGAAGGACGAGGTCGAGGCCGTCTTCACCAGCGAACAGCTCAACCGGCTGGTGGAGGACTCCGGCCAGGCGGGCCTCCTCGACCCCGAGGAGGCCGAGCGCCTGGAGGACGCGCTGGAGCTGGGCTCCCGCCCGGTGACGGACGTCCTGCTGGACCGCGAGTCACTGGTGACGGTCACGCCCGCGGTCACCCCGGGACAGATCGTGGAGCTCACCGCCCGCACCGGGTACTCCCGGTTCCCGGTGGCCGCGGACAGCGGTTCCTTCATGGGCTACCTGCACGTCAAGGACGTACTGGACCTGGAGGACTCCGACCGTGCCGTCCCGCAGCGCCTGTGGCGCCCGATGACGACCCTCCGCCCCGAACTCCCCCTGGACGACGCCCTCACGGTGATGCGCCGCGCCGCGACCCACCTGGCCCAGGTCTCCGACCCCTCCGGCAAGGTCCTGGGCCTGGTCGCCCTGGAAGACGTCCTGGAACTCCTGGTGGGCGAAGTACGCGACCCGGCCCACCGGGAGGTGACGGTCACCCTCCAGAGAGCAAGCGGAACCCCGGAGGAGGCCCTGACCCCCTAACCGCGGGCAGCCACGCCGCCCCGGCTGCGGGGCAGCCACGCCGCCCCGACTGTGGGGCAGCCATGCCGCCCGCAGCTGCGGGCAATCGTGCCTCCCCCAGTGCCTTAAGGGCCTGGGAGGTACCCCCAGGGCGGCACGGGTGGGCGCAGCGGCACCCCTCCAGCGGGGCGAGCGGACACCACCACCCGGCGCCACCCCACCCACCGGGGCTCACAACCCCGGTGGGTCCGCCGGCCCCCGCCCCGACAGAACCTCCCCGTACGCCTGCATGAGATCCGGCAACCGCAACGTAGCCAGATCATCCCGAGTCAACGCCCCCGGATACACCGACAACCGCAAATCCCGATAAGCGCAGCTCTTCTCGTACAGCGTCCGCAGGAACCGCCCGTTCCCCAGCTCGTCGATCCACCCCTGATCCACCACATGCCCGGCGATCGACCGCAGCTCGTCCAACGCCTCCTCGTCCCACACATCCCCGTTCTCCCCCGCCAGCACCTCCCCGATCGAGGTCAGCTCCAGCGGCCGGTACGAGGGAAAGTCCACCCGCGAGGTGAACCGGGACGACAGCCCGGGATTCGCGGCGAGCAGCCGGTCCATCCCCTCCGGATACCCGGCAAGGATCACCACCAGGTGATCCCGGTTGTCCTCCGCCCGCTTCAGCAGCACCTGCAGCGCCTCGTCCCCGTACGCGTCCCCCTTGCCGTACCCGGAGTTGGACAGCGAGTACGCCTCGTCCACGAACAGCACCCCGCCCAGCGCGGAGTCGATCAGCTCGTTGGCCTTCACCGCGGTCTGCCCCAGATACTCACCGACCAGGTCCGCCCGCTGGGCCTCCACCAGATGGTCACCACCGAGCAGCCCGAGGGCGTAGAACACGCGGCCGAGGATGCGGGCCACCGTGGTCTTCCCGGTTCCGGAGGGTCCGGAGAAGACGAAGTGGCGTTTCGGCGGCTGCACCGGCAGCCCCTGCCCGGCCCGCAGCCGCGCCATGTTCAGCTGCGCCGACAACGCCTTGACCTGCCGCTTCACCGGCTCCAGGCCCACCATGCGCTCCAGTTCGGCGAGCGCCTCCTCCAGTAACGCGGGGTCCGTGGGCCCGGTGGGCAGCGGTGCCGCCCCGGAGTACGCCCGCTCCCGCACGCCCGGAGCGGTGACCGGGGGCAGGGGACCCGGTACGGGCTCGGGCTCGGACAGCCGCAGATCACGCCCTTCGGTGCCGAACAGCGGATCGAGCATGTCGGGGCCGTCCATGACGTCCTGCCCGGCCCCGGTGAGCGTGATCGCGGCGAGATCGGCGGAGTCGTCGTACCCGTCGCCCTCGGCGATCGCGGCGAGCCGGGCGGAGGTGTCCATGAAGGCCGGATCGACCTTGTGCACGGCCCGGTACAGGGGGAGCGCGGCGGCGCTGCGGCCGGTCCCCTCGTGGGCGCGGGCCAGCCAGTAGCGCAGCTCCTTGCGCTGCGGCTGTTCGCTGCGGCACCGCATCAGCGCCGCCGACAGCAGCGGTTCGGCCTGCCCGTACATCTCCAGCCGCACCCGCGCCATGCCGCCGAACAGGCCGGCCTCGATGCCCAGCAGCGGGTCCTCGACGAGGGAGTCCGTGTGCCGGACCAGTTGCTCCCAGTCCTTGACCAGGTAGGCGCGGCAGGCGTGCAGGAAGCGGACCTGCGGATCGGTGTCCACCGGGGGCAGTCCGGCGAGCGCCCGGTCCAGCTCGGGGACGTGGCGCCCGTCCAGCCAGTGGGAGGCGTGCGCCAGCAGCAGATCGCGGGGGCTCTCCAGCACCGGCTGCACCCACCAGCCCAGCCAGTACCAGGAGTTGAGGGTGCGGCGGTGCCGGGTGCGCTGCTCGCCGAAGCGCTCCCGGTGCCGGAACATCCTGAGCAGCGCGGTCGTCGTGTCGACGCGCAGCGCGTGCAGCCCGAGCCAGCCGTCGGCCATCCCCGGGTCGATCCGCACCGCGGCCCGGAACTCCTCCTCCGCCTGCGGATAGGCGCCCATCGTGTAGGCGTCCACGCCCCGAAGCCAGGCGAGGTCGGCCGGGGTCTGCGGGCCCTGCGTGCCGAAGTCCATCACGTCCCCCACGAACCGTGCCCCCGTCGGTGTGCCGGCCGGCCCTCGTCCGTCGGCTCCCGTTGGTCGAACCGCTGCGCCGCGGACCGGAGTTGGAAGGTGCGCGAAGCAGCGTCCGTAGGTCGCACCGAGGGCATCGTACCTGCGGCGGCGGTACGTCCGTAGGGTGCCGTACCCGCCGAAGGCCGAGGTGGGAGGGGGAGCGCGGGCCACGTGCGGTGACCCAGGGTGATCGTCATATGCCACTGAGCGCCCGAAAAACACGAAAAGGGCAGAACGAAGCCCCCGATCACGGGGGAACAACCGGGGGCTTCGCGTCTGCCGGCGGCCCCGAAAGGCCGCACATTGAGAACGTAAGACCTGTACGCGCCCCCGGTCAAGCCGAGTTGGGGTACTCCGGCAACTTGTCCGGGACCGCTCTTCACGGGTTCACCACAACGCGGGTGGACCGTCACCGTGCGTGAGCGGAGGGGGTGATTCACCCGTCCCGTCGGGCCCGGGAAGCAGCTCGTATCCCTTCGGGCGCTGCCGCACCAGAAGCCCCGCGAAGGGGCGTGAGGGGTCGCCCGCGAAGTGCTCGCGTTCCGCGCGGACCCAGCCCTCCCAGAACTCCCGCTGCTCGGCTCCGTCGCGGGCCCGCCCCCGTGACCAGGACTCCTCCCGGGGGAGGTCCATCCACAGCAGCAGCGCGAGGTACGGGCGCAGGGCCCGGCGTCCGACGCCGACGCCCTCCACGACGATCACGGGGGCGGGCGGCAGCGGGCGGGGCGGTCCGAAGCGGCGGGTCCGCCAGTCGTAGGGGGAGTAGCGCGCGGTCTCGCCGCGGCCGAGCGGCTCGATCACCTGGCTCAGCAGCCGTCCGGTCCAGTCGAACAGTTCGGTGTGGCTGGCGATGTCGTCGAGCCGCAGCACCGGAGCGCCGTCCAGCGCCTCGGCCAGCCGCATGGCGAACGTCGACTTCCCCGAGCCGGCGTGCCCGTCGACACCGACGAGCCGGACCGGGCCGCACGAGGGGGCGAGCCGGCGGATGCGGGAGGCGAGATCGTGAATGGCTGGTTCCTGGGGGCGGGGAAGGGGAGAGGGGAGGGCTTACCGGAGCACTCTAGGCCCTCGGGCGGACGAGCCCCGGGCGGACGAGCCCCGGACGGACCGGTCCTCGGCCGGGCGGGCCCACCGCGGGTGCCGCCATTGGTCGAGTCCCATGTTGGTCGGGCGCGGTACGGCCGGGGTGCTGGCAGGATCCGCCCGGCTGCGTCCATAGTTGGCGCACACCCGCTCCACCCGGCGGACGTACGCCGTCCGGCCGGCCGTGCTTTGGTCCTGTCCCGACTCCGACACCTGGGGGTCCTCCACCCATGAGCAGAGCCGAACTGCCGTCCCGCAGATCCCTTCTGGCCGCGGCCGTCGTCACCGCCGTCGCCGGGAGCGCGGGCCCGGCGTCCGCCGGCACCCCGACGGCCGGCACCCCGGCCGGACGCACCACCGCCACCGACACCGCCGCCCGCCCCGTCGACAACCGGTCCTGGACCTCGTACACCGACTGGCGCGGCGGCACCGCCGTCGGGACCCGTGCCGTCGCCGGTGTCCGCGCCGGCCTTCTGATCGCGAGGCCCGCCGGCACCACGGACTACACCGATCCGCACACCGGCCGCACGGCCGCCTGGGAGTACGCGACCTGGACCTCGCCCGTGCACCGTCTCAGGGTTCCGGCGACGGAGGTCATCGCCTCCTGGAACGCGCACACCCCCGCGGGCACCTGGCTCCAGACCGAGCTGAAGGGCACGTACTCCGACGGCACGGACACCCCCTGGTACGTCATGGGCCGCTGGGCCGCCGGTGACCAGGACATCCGGCGCACCTCGGTGGACGACCAGAGCGACGGGAAGAGCACCGTCTGGACGGACACGCTCTCCGTGGACGACGCGGCCTCGGGCCTGCGCGTCGTCTCGTACCGGCTGCGACTGACCCTCCACCGCCGCCCCGGCACCCGGCTCACCCCGACCGTGTGGCGGCTCGGCGCGATGGGCTCCGACATCCCCGACCGGTTCACCGTCCCCGCCTCCGAGCCCGGCCTCGCCGAGGAGCTGACCGTCCCGCGCTACTCGCAGGAGATCCACAAGGGCCAGTACCCGGAGTACGACAACGGCGGCGAGGCCTGGTGCAGCCCCACCTCCTCGCAGATGATCATCGAGTACTGGGGCGGCAGGCTCACCGAGGAGCAGCTCTCCTGGGTCGACCCGTCCTACGCCGACCCGCAGATCTGCCACGCGGCCCGCCACACGTTCGATCACCAGTACGAGGGCTGCGGCAACTGGCCCTTCAACGCCGCCTACGCGGCCACCTTCGACGGCCTGGCGGGCGTGGTCACCCGCCTCGGCTCCCTCACCGACCTGGAGACGCTGATCGCCGCGGGCATCCCGGCCATCACGTCGCAGTCGTTCCTGGCGGAGGAGCTGACCGGGGCGGGGTACGGCACCTCCGGGCACCTGATGACGGTGATCGGCTTCACCGCCGACGGCGATGTGATCGCCAACGACCCCGCCTCGGACGACAACGCGTCCGTACGCCGGGTCTACCGGCGGCGCGAGTGGGAGAACATCTGGCTGCGGACCAAGCGGTACAACGCCTCCGGGAAGGTGGTGTCCGGCACCGGAGGTGTCTGCTACCTCTACTTCCCGGCCCGGCCGACCCCGCGGCAGCGCAAGGCGCTCGCGGCGGTGGGCGTGCGCTGAGCCGGCCCCGCCGACGGCCCCGGGCGACCGGGGCCGTCGGCCGTCTGTGACCGACGTCTCGGCCGCGAAAGCCGCTCACGGTGGCAAGGTGGACGTCAGTCGCAGGGGGAGTCCACCGCACCACGGAGATCAGCGAGAAGCCATGACCGCGAACGCAGCCACCGTCACCCGCGCCCGTACCGGCGGCCCCCGGGAGGACGGCCCGAAGATCCTCGAACACGCCATGGGATGGACCCTCGTCGTGGTCCTCGCGATGTTCGTGACCCAGCTGGGACTGCTGTAAGCCGAGGTCACGGGGCTACCGGCCCAAGTCCTCCGGATGACCTGACATACTGCGGCGGGATGTCCCACCGCCCGCAGGAAGACCTGGGTCGAAATTGAACATCAGCCGGCAGTCCGCCGTACGCCCCGCGGCACGCGGTACCGAGCGTTCGTCCGCACGTCGCGCCGAACTCATCGCCATCGGGCGGAGGCTGTTCGCGGACACGTCGTACGACGCGCTCTCGATGGACGACATCGCGCGCCAGGCGCAGGTCGCCAAGGGGCTGATCTACTACTACTTCCACTCCAAGCGCGGCTACTACCTGGCGATCATCGAGGACTCGGTGGCCGGCCTGGTCACCTTCGCCGCGGGCGGGGCCGGACTGCCGCCCGCGGAGCGGGTGCACCGCACCATCGACAGCTATCTGCGGTACGCCGAGCACAACCAGGCCGCCTACCGCGCGATCGTCAGCGGCGGCGTCGGCTTCGACACCGAGGTGCACGCCATCCGGGACGGGGTGCGCGAGGCCATCGTCGCGACCATCGCCGAGGGCGCCTACGGCCGTACGGACATCGCGCCGGTGGCGCGGATGGGGCTGCTGGCCTGGGTGTGCAGCGTGGAGGGCGCCGCGCTCACCTGGATCGACCGCGGTGAACTGTCCCGCGAGACCATGAGCGAGCTGCTGGTGAAGACGCTCGGCGGAACCATGCGCGCCATCGAGGAGCTGGACCCCGCCCACCCGGCCCCGGCGCCCGCCCGCCGCGACGCCTGAGACGGGCTCCGGCCCTTGATCGGTTCCCCGTTCTCGGTGTCACCTTTCGGGTGAATATTCCGTTCGGCAAGGGCGCGGAAACTTTTTGAAGTGAGCGGTCGTTAACTGGTGACTTGCTGCGGCCGATCGGGCATACTCGCAGCGCACAGCCGCTGGTCAGCAGCTTCCGAGACCCGGGAGTGCGAGCATCGGCCAGGCACCGATACGACCCCGGCGGAGCCGCCCCCACCCAAGGCGCACGCCGATGTGCCCGAACAGGGAGGAGAGCGTCGCCATGCCCGACCGCGCCCCGCAGCCGGTGGACCGGCAACTGCCCACGGACGAGGCCCGGGACCTCATCTCGCTCGTCCGCGGCATCGCGCAGCGCGAGGTCGCCCCGCAGGCGGCCGAGGAGGAGGACGCGGGCCGCTTCCCCCGCGAACTGTTCACCCTGCTCTCCGGATCCGGCCTGCTCGGCCTGCCCTACGACTCCGAGCACGGCGGCGGAGACCAGCCGTACGAGGTCTACCTCCAGGTCCTCGAAGAGCTCGCCGCGGCCCGGCTCACCGTCGGCCTCGGCGTCAGCGTGCACACCCTGGCCTCCTACGCGCTCGCCGCCTTCGGCGCCAAGGAGCAGCGGGCCGAGCATCTGCCCGCGATGCTCGGCGGCGGCCTGCTCGGCGCCTACTGCCTCTCCGAGCCCGCCTCGGGCTCGGACGCGGCCTCGCTGCGCACCAGGGCGGTGCGCGACGGGGACGACTGGGTGATCACCGGCACCAAGGCATGGATCACCCACGGCGGCATCGCCGACTTCTACACCGTCATGGCCCGTACCGGCGAGGAGGGACCGCGCGGCATCACCGCGTTCCTGGTGCCCGGTGACGCCGAGGGGCTGAGCGCCGCCGCGCCGGAGAAGAAGATGGGGATGAAGGGCTCGCCCACCGCCCAGGTCCATCTCGACGGCGTCCGGGTCCCCGACGCGCGGCGCGTCGGCGAGGAGGGGCAGGGCTTCGCGATCGCCCTGTCGGCGCTGGACGGCGGCCGGCTCGGCATCGCCGCCTGCGCGATCGGCCTGGCCCAGGCGGCGCTGGACGAGGCGCTCGGCTACGCGGCCGAGCGGCGGCAGTTCGGCAAGCCGATCACCGACTTCCAGGGACTGCGCTTCATGCTCGCCGACATGGCCACGCAGATCGAGGCGGGGCGCGCGCTGTATCTGGCGGCGGCCCGGCTGCGCGACGCGGGGCGGCCGTTCGCCAAGCAGGCCGCCATGGCCAAACTGCACTGCACCGACACGGCGATGCGGGTCACCACCGACGCCGTGCAGATCCTCGGCGGCTACGGCTACACCGCGGACTTCCCCGCCGAGCGCTACATGCGCGAGGCCAAGGTCCTGCAGATCGTCGAGGGCACCAATCAGATCCAGCGCATGGTCATCGCCCGCCACCTCGCGGGTCCGGAGACCCGCTGAGCGGGTCGAACCCCCGCCAGGGCGCGGCGAGCCGGGTCCACTCCGGGTCCTGCCGCCCGGGCAGCGTGCGGCCCCGGTCCGCCCAGGTCCGCATCAGATCGCGGTAGATCGGCGGATCCGGGAGCCGGGGCGGCGCGGGTGCGACCGCCTCCGCGGGCGGCGGCACGAAGACGCGGCGCCGACGCCCGGTCGTCGAGTGCGTGGGGGTCGTCATACCCGGGCAACGCGGGAGCGACCGGACGGGTCACCGACCCCCGGAACAGGACGTGCGTTCGCGGCCGTCCCGCGCGGACGGGGGCGGCGGACCGCGCCGCCCCCGCACCGGTGCGTGCTCAGGCGGCGTGCCGCCGCATCGCCGGGACCCGGATCGGACGCGAGCCCGGACCGCCGACGTGCGAGAAGGGCTGGGTGCGCCAGTCGAGTCCCTGGGGGAGCGTCAGCAGCAGGGCCGTGTCCTGCTCCTGGGGAGTGACGGACTCGTCGGCCGGCCGCGCCTCGGCGGCCCGGCGGCCGGTGCCCGCGCAGACCGTGAGCCCGAACGGGTTCCACGGCGAGGCGCACAGCGCGTGCTCCGGCAGGGTGTCCTCGTCCGCGAGCAGGGCGATGGGCTGCGTGCAGTCCGGGCAGACGACCCGGTACATCTCGAAGGTGTCGTAGGCGTCGAGTTCCTCGTCCGCGACGTCGGGTTCGACGTACTCCGGATCGAGCTCGACGACCGGCTGCTGCCGCTTGGACGTGGTACGACCAAGGCGCTTAAGACTCTGCATGGGTTCTCCCCCTCGGGCTGGGCCGTGAAGGCACTGCGGCCTCGACCACAGCAAGCACTTCCCGTCCCCCCTCCGGGGTAATCACGGGGACATCACGGAGACCGCCCGAAAGGTGTGGTGTTCGTCACATGCCAGGTGTGGATGCCCCGTGCGGGGGCTTTGTCCCCCCGGACCGCGCGCGGCGGCCTCCGGCACATCACGAACCGGGCATGACCTGGGCGGCTCAGGTATCCGAGGAGATCAAGCGCACTGTAGGTTCTTGCGCCATGGAGGAGCTGGACCGACAGATCGTGCAGCTGCTCGTCAAGGACGGGCGGATGAGCTACACAGACCTGGGCAAGGCCACGGGCCTGTCCACGTCGGCCGTGCACCAGCGGGTGCGCCGGCTGGAACAGCGTGGCGTCATCCGCGGCTATGCCGCGGTCGTCGACCCGGAGGCCGTCGGCCTGCCCATGACCGCCTTCATCTCGGTCAAACCCTTCGACCCCAGCGCCCCCGACGACATCGCGGACCGCCTCGCCGGAGTCCCCGAGATCGAGGCATGCCACAGCGTCGCGGGCGACGAGAACTACATCCTCAAGGTGCGCGTGTCCACCCCGCACGAACTGGAGGAACTGCTCGCCCGCGTACGCTCACTGGCAGGCGTCTCCACCCGCACGACGGTGGTCCTCTCCACCCCGTACGAAGCCCGCCCGCCACGCATCTGAACCCCGCACCCGTTCCAGCCCGCTGGGCAGAAGTCAGCCCCTCCGGCGTTTGAGGAGCGGGGGCCGGGGGGGGGCAGGGCCCCCGGGGACGCGAACGGGAAGGGGCGGCGGGGGCGACCACAACGGCCGGACGGGAACGCGTCGGCTCCCGGAGACGGACCTGCGTACCGGGCGGACCGCACGACACGCGAAACTGTGGAACATGAGTGAACGCACCGCCCCACCCCACACCCTCCTGCTCCGCCGCGGCGAGGTCCACAGCCCCGCCGACCCCTTCGCGACCGCGATGGTCGTCGAGCGCGGCCAGGTCGCCTGGGTCGGCTCCGAAGGCGCCGCCGACGCCTTCGCGGACGGTGTCGACGAGGTGATCGACCTCGACGGCGCGCTGGTCACCCCCGCGTTCACCGACGCGCACGTCCACACCACGGCCACCGGCCTCGCCCTCACCGGCCTCGACCTGTCCGCCGCCCCCTCGCTGGAGGCCGCGCTGGCCCGCGTACGGGAGTTCGCCGCCGCCCGCCCGGACGACCGGGTCCTCCTCGGCCACGGCTGGGACGCCGCCCGCTGGCCCGGCGGCCGTCCCCCGACCCGCGCCGAGCTGGACGAGGCCACCGGCGGCCGTCCCCTCTACCTGAGCCGGATCGACGTCCACTCCGCGGTCGTCACCACGGCGCTCCTCGACCTCGTCCCGGTCGTGGTCACCCGCGAGGACCGCCCCCTCACCGGGGACGCCCACCACGCGGTGCGCGCCGCCGCCCTGGCCGCCGTCACGCCGGCCCAGCGCACCGAGGCCCAGCGGGCCGCCCTCGCCCACGCCGCCTCCCTCGGCATCGGCACGGTCCACGAGTGCGGGGGCCCGGAGATCTCCTCCGAGGACGACTTCACCGGACTGCTGCGGCTCGCCGCCGAGGAGAACGGTCCGCGCGTCGTCGGCTACTGGGCCGAACAGGACGTCGCCAAGGCGAAGGAGCTGGGCGCGATCGGCGCCGCGGGCGACCTGTTCGCCGACGGTGCCCTCGGCTCGCACACCGCGTGCCTGCACGAGCCGTACGCCGACGCCGGCCACACCGGCACCGCCCACCTGGACGCGGCGGCCGTCGCCGCCCACGTCGTCGCCTGCACCGAGGCGGGCCTCCAGGCCGGCTTCCACGCCATCGGCGACGCCGCCGTGAGCACCGTCGTCGACGGCATGCGGGCCGCCGCCGGCACACTCGGCCTCGCCCGCGTCCGCGCGGCCCGGCACCGCGTCGAGCACGCCGAGATGCTCACCCCCGAGACCGTCGCCGCCTTCGCCGAACTCGGCCTGACCGCCTCCGTCCAGCCGGCCTTCGACGCCCTGTGGGGCGGCGAGGACGGCATGTACGCACGGCGCCTGGGAGCGGAGCGGGCCCGCACCCTCAACCCCTTCGCGGCGCTGCTGCGCGCCGGCGTCCCGCTCGCCTTCGGCTCCGACAGCCCGGTCACCCCCCTCGACCCCTGGGGCACGGTCCGGGCCGCCGCCTTCCACCGCACACCGGAGCACCGCGTCTCCGTGCGCGCCGCGTTCACCGCGCACACGCGCGGCGGCTGGCGGGCGGTCGGACGCGACGACGCGGGCGTCCTGGTGCCCGGCGCGCCCGCCGACTACGCCCTCTGGCACACCGGTGAACTCGTCGTCCAGGCCCCCGACGACCGGGTGGCGCGCTGGTCCACCGACCCCCGCTCCGGCACCCCCGGCCTGCCCGACCTCGCCCCCGGCCGTGACCTGCCGGTCTGTCTGCGGACCGTGGTCGGCGGGCGCACGGTGTTCGTACGGCCGGGCGAGTGATCTACGAGGGCGGCGCGGTGACGATCATGCGCCGCGCCCTTCTCCCGCGACCTGCGCATCCTCCTCGCTGACCAGGCATGTGAACCACATTGCGCAGGTCGAACGACTGTTGACAGGCGGCCGCGGGGGGCCGGTAGGTTCGGCCGGGTCCACCACCGGACGCCCGACCGGAGAACGTCCGGCCACTCGTGTCGGAACCGCTGGGTCAGGGACGGTGTGCCGCACCGGGGCACCGTCACTGGGAGCCAGGCTCAGCGGCGGCGCGGTGCCGAGGGACGTTCCGGCCGGCCGAGGAGGTGCGACCTCGGGTGGGGCCCGGGCGCTCAGTAGACAACGGCTTCAGGCCGATCCGCAGCCGGCGGGTCCCGGGCCGGCCCGAAGGGCGCCGGGCCCCCATCCGCTGTCCCCCGCCCCCTCTTCAGTGCGCCCAAAAAGTATGTTCCTACCCGATCTTCGGTAAACAACACCACCATATGAACGTCCCGTCACGTCGGCGCGGGTCGTGCCCACTATGGTGGGACCCTGCGCACAGGACATGAAGGGGCAGCAGTGAACGACGGCGACGGGACCCTCGCGGCAGGATCCCAGGGGCGGAACTTCGGCCCGCTCGGCACGGCTCTGGTGATCATCCCGACCTACAACGAGGCGGAGAACATCAAGGCGATCGTCGGCCGGGTGCGCGAGGCCGTTCCCGAGGCGCACGTTCTCGTGGCCGACGACAACAGCCCCGACGGCACGGGCAAGCTCGCCGACGAACTGGCCGCCGGGGACGACCACGTCCAGGTGCTGCACCGCAAGGGCAAGGAGGGCCTGGGCGCGGCCTATCTCGCGGGTTTCCGCTGGGGCATGGAGCACGGCTACGGCGTACTGATCGAGATGGACGCCGACGGCTCCCACCAGCCCGAGGAACTGCCCCGTCTGCTGACCGCCCTCAAGGGTGCCGACCTGGTGCTCGGTTCGCGCTGGGTGCCCGGCGGCCGGGTGGTGAACTGGCCGAAGTCCCGTGAGGTCATCTCGCGCGGGGGCAGCCTCTACTCGCGCGTGGCGCTCGACCTGCCGCTGCGCGACATCACCGGCGGCTTCCGCGCCTTCCGCCGCGAGACGCTGGAGGGCCTCGGCCTCGAGGACGTGGCCTCCCAGGGGTACTGCTTCCAGGTCGACCTGGCCCGCCGCGCGGTGAAGGCCGGCTATCACGTCGTCGAGGTTCCCATCACGTTCGTCGAGCGCGAACTCGGCGACTCCAAGATGAGCCGCGACATCCTCGTCGAGGCGCTGTGGCGGGTCACGGCGTGGGGTGTGGGGGAGAGGGTCGGCAAGGTCCTCGGACGCGGCGACGACAAGCAGCGGGCCGAGCCGGACGTCAAGCAGCCCGAGCCGGACGACAAGCAGCAGCCCGAGCCGGACGTCAAGCGGTCCGAACCGTAGGCGTACGACTGCCTGTTCGTCCCGGTGATCCCGCTTATCCCGTGCTGAGCCGGGTCCAGGCACACTGGGAGCATGACGACTGGCGCTCAGACCCCGTCCCCCGCCCGGCCCCGGCGCTCCCGGCTGCGCACCTTCCTGCCGCTGGGTGTCGCCGCATGGCTCGTGCTGGAGATCTGGCTGCTCACCATGGTCGCCGGGGCGTCGAACGGACTGGTGGTCTTCCTGATCCTGGTGGCCGGCCTCGTCCTCGGCTCGGTCGTCATCAAGCGGGCCGGCCGACGGGCCTTCAAGAACCTGACCGAGACGCTGCAACAGCAGCAGGGCGGGATGCTGTCCGAGGCCCGGCCGAACAGCGAGGGCAACGGCCTGACGATGCTGGGCGGTCTGCTCCTGATCATCCCCGGCGTGATCTCGGACGCGGTGGGGCTGCTCCTGCTGGTGCCGCCGGTGCAGAAGGCCGTGAGCCGTTACGCCGAGCGCACCTTCGAGCGCAAGCTCCGCGAGGCCGCGCAGGGCTCTCTCGGGGACGCCTTCCAGCAGGCCCGTATGCGCCGGCCCGACGGCAAGGTCGTCCAGGGAGAGGTGGTCCGGGACGAACCCGGAAGCGCCCCGGAGGACACCTCGCGGGGACCGCGCCCGCCGCTCACCCGCTGAGGGCGGCCGGGCCGCCCTGCGCACACAGGACCGCGGGCGCCGTACGAGATGTACGGCGCCCGCGGTCCTGTGCCGCTGTGCGTTTGTGGCCTCGCGCAGGTCCCCGGCGGGATCAAGCCGACTTTCGGCTGTCCCTGGGGTGAACCGCGATGTTCATCGCACCGGAGCGCAGAACGGCGAGACGCTCCTCGAGGACCTCTTCGAGTTCCTCTCGGGTGCGCCGCTCCATCAGCATGTCCCAATGCGTACGCGCGGGCTTGGCCTTCTTCTCCTCGGGGCCGTCGCCGTCCACCAGGAGTGCCTGGGCACCGCAGACCTTGCACTCCCACTCCGGCGGGATCTCCGCCTCGACCGAGAAGGGCATCTCGAAGCGGTGCCCCTTCTCGCATGCGTACTCCACGGCCTGGCGCGGGGCCAGGTCGATGCCGCGGTCCGTCTCGTAGCTGGTCACCACGAGGCGCGTGCCGCGAAGAGCTCGCTCACTCATGAATCGTGCCTCCCGGGCTTGTCGCCCACAGGACAGGTGTCGCTGTCGTCGTCATCCGGTCAACGTCCGGGCGGCGGTAAAGATTCCCGTCCGGAGGTCCGATCCGGGTCATGCGTCGCCGTCGTAGCCGCAGCCTTGTCAACCAGTGCAGTACCCCCCGACGTCCGGTTTGTCACACCTATAAGGAGATGCGACTCAGCGTTCGGCATCTTTGACGCGCAGTAACGGTACGCCTGGCAGGCCAAACGCGTACACTACAGCCCTTTCGCGCCCAGTGCTAAATCCGTTCGGGAACCGGGTTGCCCGCTTCGGTGATCGCCCGCCGCACCGGCACCCGCGCGAGCAGCACGAATCCCAGGACGAAGAAGCCCACCAGGGAGATGATCGCGTCCCGGTAGCTGCCCGTCAGCTGGTAGGTGAGACCGAACAACAGCGGCCCGAGCCAGCTCGTCCCGCGGTCGCTCACCTCGTACGCGGAGAAGTACTCGGCCTCCTTGCCGGGCGGTACGAGATGGGAGAAGAGCGAGCGGGACAGCGCCTGGCTGCCGCCGAGGACCAGGCCGATTCCGGCCGCCAGCACGAAGAACCACACGGGGGCCCCGGCGGGCAGGAAGTACCCGGCGGCCAGGGTCAGGGTCCAGGCGACCAGGGAGCCGAGGATCGCGCGCTTCGCGCCGTACCGCCGGGCCAGCCGGCCCAGCGCCAGCGCACCCGCCACCGCCAGCACCTGGACCAGCAGCACGGCCGTGATGAGCGTCGACTGTCCGAGCCCCAGTTCCTTCGAGCCGTACACCGAGGCCTGGGTGATCACCGTCTGGATGCCGTCGTTGTAGACCAGGTACGCCAGCAGGAACGCCAGCGTCAGCGGGTGCCGGCGCATGTCGCGGACGGTCGCCGCGAGCTGCCGGAAGCCCGGCAGGGCAGCCTCCCGCGCGGGAGCACGGCGGTCGCGCAGCCGGCGCAGCGGCACCAGCGCGAAGGCGCCCCACCACAGACCGGCCGACGCCAGACAGATGCGCACCGCCATGCCCTCGGAGACGCCGAAGCTCTCGTGACCGGTGTAGAGGACGAGGTTCAGAACGAGGACCAGGGACCCGGCCGCGTAGCCGAAGGCCCACCCGCGCGAGGAGACCGCGTCGCGCTCCTCGGGCGGGGCGATCTGCGGGAGGTAGGAGTTGTAGAGCATCATCGCGACCGACTGCGCCGCGTTCGCCACCACCAGCAGCAGACCGCCGAGCAGATAGCGCTCGCCGCCCAGGAAGAACATGCCCGTCGTCGCCGCGGCCCCGGTGTAAGCGGCGGCCGCGAGCAGCGGCTTCCTGCGGCCGGTGCGGTCGGCGGCGGCACCCACCAGCGGCATCACCAGCACGGCCACGATCACCGACAGGGAGACCGCGTAGGCGAAGAAGGAGCCCGCGCGCACCGGTATGCCCAGCGGGTGGACGAACCCGTCCGCGTCCGCCGCGGCCTCGGCGACCGACGTCAGATAGGGGCCGAGGAACACGGTGAGCACGCTCGTGGAGTACACGGAGCACGCCCAGTCGTAGAAGTACCAGCCGCGCTGCTCGCGCCGCCGGCCGGCGGCCCCGTCCCCCGCCGCTGACCGCACGGTGTCGGTGTCCACCCGTGCCCTCGCTTCCCCGTGAGCGCGCGGAGGCGGTCGGCCGCGGGGTCTCAGACCCAGACGCCGCGGTCCTCCATGACCTTGCGCAGTGTGTCGATGTGATCGGTCATGATGCCATCCACCCCGAGGTCCAGGAGCCGGTGCATCCGCTCCGCCTCGTTGACCGTCCACACGTGCACCTGAAGCCCGTACGCGTGGGCGGCCCGTACGAACCGGTGGTCGACCACCTGGATGCCCGACTGCTGTTCGGGAACCTGGGCGGCGACGGCCGACCGGCGCACCGCGGCCGGCAGTCCCCAGGACCGCAGCCGCAGGTTCAGCACGCCCCGGGTGCCGTAGGAGGTGGCCAGCCGCGGGCCGGCCAGCCGCTGGGCGCGCACCGCGCGGGCCTCGGAGAACGAGCCGAGGCAGATCCGGTCCCAGGAGTCTGTGCGCCCGATGAGGCCCAGGAACGGCAGGAGGGCGGCTTCGGCCTTCACGTCGACGTTCCAGCGCACCTCGGGGAAGGTATCCAGGAGCTCCTCGAACAGGGGAACCGGTTCCGCGCCCGCCACGCGCGCGTGCGCCACGTCCCGCCACGGCAGATCGGCGATCCGGCCCGCGCCGTCCGTCACCCGGTCGAGGGTCGCGTCGTGGAAGGCGACGAGCCGGCCGTCGCGCGTGGCGTGGACGTCGGTCTCGATGTACCGGTAGCCCGCCTCGACGGCGCACCGGAACTGCCGGACGGTGTTCTCCAGGCCGTCCGCCGCCCCGCCCCGGTGGGCGAAGGCGATCGGGCCGGGACGGTCGAGGTAGGGGTGGCGTATCCGCGGGGTCACGGACGCAGTATCGCCCGCCGTGGTCGACCGGCGGCAACGACCGTGCTGCCGTCGGATGTCGAGGGGACGGCGAAGGCGCGCAGGAACAGCTGGGCGAGCGGGCCGATCGTCACCGCGTACAGCAGGGTGCCGACGCCCACCGTGCCGCCGAGGAGGAAGCCCGTGACGACCACGGTGATCTCGATGGCGGTGCGGACCAGGCGGACCGACACCCCGGTGCGCCGGTTCAGTCCCGTCATCAGTCCGTCGCGCGGGCCCGGGCCGAAGCGCGCCGCGATGTACAGTCCGGTCGCCGCGCCGTTGAGCACGATGCCCGCCGCCATCAGCGGCACGCGTACGGCCATGGCGTGCGCGTCGGGGACCACGGCCAGGGTCGCGTCCATCGCCGCGCCGATCACCAGCACGTTGGAGACGGTGCCCAGTCCCGGCCGCTGACGCAGCGGGATCCACAGCAGCAGCACCGCCGCGCCCACGAGGGTCAGCACCACGCCCATCGACAGCCCCGTCCGCTCGGACAGGCCCTGGTGCAGCACGTTCCACGGTTCGAGGCCGAGCCCCGACCGCACCAGCAGTGCCGAGCTCGCGCCGTACAGCGCCAGCCCCGCGTACAGCTGGAACAGCCGCCGTGCGAGATGCCCGTGCCGGGAGGAGTACCTGGCCAAAACGTGCCCCCTGTGGTGGAAGTGGACCGACGCATGACACCCTGTGGCTTGGTCGATGATGTCATCCATGGCCAATCCGGGAAAGGTGGACTGATTCTCATGGTGCAGTGGACCTCCGCAGTGGGTGCGGCGCAGCTCGCCCGGCTGCTCAACTCCCAGCAGGACCGCCCGGCCGGCCCCGGGACCCGCCGCCCGCCCGCCTACCGCGCGCTCGCCGACGGCATCCGCCTGCTGGTGCTGGAAGGACGCGTCCCGGTGGCCGCGCGGCTGCCCGCCGAACGGGAACTGGCCCTCGCCCTCTCCGTCAGCCGCACCACCGTCGCCGCCGCCTACGAGGCGCTGCGCACCGAGGGGTTCCTGGAGTCACGGCGCGGCGCGGGCAGCTGGACCGCGGTCCCGGCCGGCAACCCGGTGCCCGCGCGTGGACTCGAACCGCTGCCGCCCGAGGCCCTCGGCTCGATGATCGACCTCGGCTGTGCCGCGCTGCCCGCGCCCGAGCCCTGGCTCACCCGGGCCGTCCAGGGCGCGCTGGAGGAGCTTCCGCCGTACGCGCACACCCATGGCGACTATCCCGCCGGGCTGCCCGCGCTGCGCTCGATGATCGCGGACCGCTACACCGCGCGCGGCATCCCGACCATGCCCGAGCAGATCATGGTGACGACCGGCGCCATGGGCGCCATCGACGCCATCTGCCACCTCTTCGGGGGCCGCGGCGAGCGCATCGCCGTCGAGTCGCCGTCCTACGCCAACATCCTCCAGCTGATGCGGGAGGCCGGCGCCCGGCTCGTCCCCGTCGCCATGGCCGAGGGCCTGACCGGCTGGGACCTGGACCGCTGGCGCCAGGTGCTGCGCGAGGCGGCACCCCGGATCGCGTACGTCGTCGCCGACTTCCACAACCCGACCGGCGCGCTCGCCGACGAGGACCAGCGACGCCGCCTGGTGGACGCGGCGCGTTCCGCGGGCACGGTGCTGGTCGCCGACGAGACGATGAGCGAGCTGTGGCTCGACCCGGACGTGGAGATGCCGCGCCCGGTGTGCGCCTTCGACCCGGCCGGGTCCACGGTGATCACGGTCGGCTCGGCGAGCAAGGCATTCTGGGCCGGCATGCGCATCGGCTGGGTGCGCGCGGCGCCCGACGTCATCCGCAGCCTCGTCGCCGCACGCGCGTACGCCGATCTGGGCACGCCCGTGCTGGAACAGCTGGCCGTGAACTGGCTCTTCGGCACCGGTGGCTGGGAACAGGCGGTGGAGGTACGGCGTGCCCAGGCCCGGCGGAACCGGGACGAGCTGGTGACCGCGGTACGGCGGGAGCTGCCCGACTGGGAGTTCGAGGTACCGCGCGGCGGCCTCACCCTGTGGGTGCGCACCGGCGGCCTCTCGGGCTCCCGCCTCGCCGAGGCGGGCGAACGGGTGGGCGTCCGGGTCCCGTCCGGCCCCCGCTTCGGCGTCGACGGAGCCTTCGAGGGCTACGTACGCCTCCCCTTCACGGTGGGCGGCGCGGTGGCGGAGGAGGCGGCGGTACGCCTCTCCGCAGCGGCCCGGATCGTGGAAACAGGCGGCACATCCGGCACGGAACCCCCCCGCACGTTCGTGGCGTGACCGGGGGGTGCCGGTGCCGGTGCCGGTGCAACCGCGGGTGTTTCGGAACGGCTTTGCAGGGGCGCTCAGCGCGGGTGCCGTTTCAGCTGCGGGCAATCGTGCCGCTTTGGCGGCACGGGTGGGCGCAGCGGCACGCGCCGCACGACCCTCCGGCAACCCGCTAGGAGGACGATTCCGCGACCGCAGTCTCCTCGGGTGCAGGCTCCTCGACAACCGTGTCAGCGGCAACCTTCTCCACCGACACCTTGTCGAGGCGCACGGCCTCCAGCCGCTCCGGTTCCTCATCCGCAGGCGTCGTCCGCGGCGGCAGCAGATCCAGCACCGCCTGCCGCTCCGCCTCACTGGTCGCGTCGTCGTACGGATCCGGCGTCGCCGGAACCTGAAGACGGTGGACCGGCCCCGAACCCAGCCGGGCGTAGCCACGCCCCGGCGGCACCTGGTCGACCGGCGTGGTGTGCGGCGGCGCCCCCAGAACGGCCCTCAGCTCCTCCGCCGTCGCGGGCCCGAGGACGACACGCGCGCGCGTGTGCTGCCGTACCGGCTCGCTGAGGCCCTCCAGACCGTCGAGCTGCTCGGCGACGACCACGGTGACGTTCGCCGGGCGGCCGTGCCGCAGCGGAACCTGGAGCAGCGACTGGGGATCCTCGCGGCCGTCCGCGGCGGCCAGGTGCGTGAACGCGCTCGGCCGGTCCAGCAGCAGCCACAGGGGACGCCTGGTGTCCTCGGGCGGCGGGTCGCCCGCCTGGTGCGCGCGGTTGGCCGCGATCAGCCGGCGCTCCGTCTCGTGCGCGGCCCACTCCAGGCTGGTCAGCGCCCCCGTCAGCCCGCACTCCACGGCGAGCACGCCGTCCCGGCCGGTCAGGCAGGCGTACTCGCCGGTACCACCGCCGTCGACGATCACCACGTCGCCGTGGTGCAGGGCCTGCAGGGCGATCGAGCGCAGCAGTGTCGAGGTGCCGCTGCCCGGCTGGCCGGCCACGAGCAGATGGGGCTCGGTGGAACGGATGCCGGTGCGCCAGACGACGGGCGGGACATCGCGCCGCTCCTCGCCGTGGGTGCCGTGGGTGAGCGGCAGCGTCCGCTGCACCCCGGTGGGATCGGTGAAGCCGAGGACCGTCTCGCCGGGGGCCGTGACGAAGGGCTGGGCGGCGATGTCGGTGGGCAGGGGCGCGAGGACGCGGACCGTGAGCTGGTTGGCCTCCTCGTCCCACGCGAAATGGTATTCGCGGCCACGCCCCGATTTCGCGCCGAGCAGATGCTCGATCCGCGCCCGGGACTCCGGCTCGCCGTCGGTGAAGTAGGCGGGGTAGCCGATCACCAGGTGCGCGATCCGGCCGGTGGAGTCGAACGCGTACTCGGAGAAGACCTTCCCCCAGTCGCCGCCGTGGGCGTAGAGCGGTTCGGGGTCCTCGGCGGCGGAGAAGTACGGCACCAAGGCCTCGTAGAGCGACTTCAGGCGCTGGATCTGTGACGTGTCGGGCCCGGCGGGCGCTGACGGGGCGCGGTCCCGGCCCTGCCAGGCCGCCGCCGCCATCAGGGTGACGACGGCGAGCAGCGGGCCGTACGGCGCGAGCGCCACGGCCAGCAGGACCGAGGTCACCAGGAAGAGCAGCGCGCCGCGCCGGTCCTTGGGTGTGTCGGCCCACCTGCGCCGCCCGGCCGAGGCCAGCCGGCGCAGACCGCGCGTGATGGTGATCAGCGGGTGGAGGACGTCCGTGGCGCCGTCGGCCGCCGTTCTGGCCAGCTCCCGGCTCCGGGCGAGCTGTGCGCCGCCGTTGCTCAGGATGCGGGGGAGTGGGCGCCGGGCCACTGCTGTCTCCAGAGGGTGCGTACGGGCGGGCGGTGCGGGATCGGGCGGCTCAGAATTTGAATCCGCCCAGGAGGCCGGCCAGGCTTTCGCCGCCCGCCTTGATACTGGGTGCGATGGCCGTGCTGGCCAGATAGAAGCCGAAGAGCATCGCCACCAGGGCGTGCGACGCCTTCAGTCCGTCCTTGCGGAAGAAGATGAAGACGACGACGCCGAGCAGCACCACGCACGAGATCGAGATGATCATGTGAGTTCTCCTGGTTCGCGAGGGAAAGTCACCATGAGTACTTCCAGGCTCACAGAATGTATCTATACGATAAAAGGTGCAACTGGGTCGATTCTCGGCTTTTGACCCGGATGGGTCTGCCGTGATCATTACCTCGGGCGCAACGGCTCATGTGCCCGGTGAGCCAGTACCCTGGCGATTCACCCGTACGGCTCTGCACCGCTCGCAGACGTACGTCCTGTCCCCGATGCGTGAAGCACGTGCAGTGAGAGGCGGTCCGGCGATGACTGAAGCCCCCGACCCCGAGGTCGTGGAGCTGGCGACCAAGATCTTCGACCTGGCCCGGCGCGGCCGGACCGAGGAGCTCGTGGCCTACGTCGACGCGGGCGTGCCGGCCGACCTCACCAACGACCGGGGCGACTCCCTCGTGATGCTCGCCGCGTACCACGGTCACGCCGAGGCGGTACGCGCGCTGCTGGAGCGCGGCGCCGACGCCGACCGCGTCAACGACCGGGGTCAGACGCCACTCGCGGGAGCGGTCTTCAAGGGCGAGACCGAGGTGATCCAGGCCCTTCTGAAAGGTGGCGCTGACCCGTCCGCGGGCACTCCCTCGGCCGTCGACACGGCCCGGATGTTCGCCCGCACGGAACTGCTCGAGTTGTTCGGCGAGCGCTGAGCGACCCGCTCTGACCAGCGACGACACGGAAAACGGGGGAGGCGGTACAGGACCGCCGAAATTTCGGTCGCGGTAGATGTGACCGCCGGGTCATCATGACGACGTGATTCACGGACGCGATGGCTGGGCAGGTGTTGCCGCACCGCGCGGGCCGTGATGCGGTCCGCATGGGCCACCGACGAGAGGCAGAGAGAAATGGTCTACAGCAAGCAGGAAACGGCGGGCGCCCCGACGTGTTGTCACGCGGCCAGGTAATGCACGTCCCCGGTTGCGTCGACGCTTGATGTGAGGCTGTTTCCCATGTTCGATCCGGTCATAGCGCCCAGCGGTACGCTGCTCGGCCTGCTCCAGCGGGGCCGTGGAGACGGCACGCTGCACGCGCTCACCGCCCCGCGCTCCGAAGCGCTCGCGGCGCTGAACCACTGTGTGCTGCGCGACCCGCGCCACGACTGGCAGGTGGAGAACCGCTCCCTCTACTACGCCCGCCTCTACCTCGATCTGCACGGCGAACTGGACGCGATCGAGGCCCACCTCTTCGACCCCGAGGACGTCCTCGACACCGACGAGTCCCGCACCGGACTCGCCCTCGCGGTCCTCGGGCACCTCGCCTCCTACGGCAGGCGGGACGCCCTCGACCTGCTGCGCAGGTACGCCGCCCACGGCACCAACTGGGCCTGGGCCCTGGACGAGCTGGCCCTGAGGGACGACGACGCGGGCCTGCGCGCCCTGGCCGCCCCGGTCCTCGCGCGGTTCACCACCGACGCCGAGGGCGAGGCGGAACTCGCCGCCACCGTCCGCGACGCCTTCGAACCACGGCCCTGGCGATTGTGGGCCGACGACCCCCGCGAGGCCGTCGCCACGCGCGTGCGCGCCGCCCAGGAGGCCGGGTCCTTCGACCGCTGGCAGCGGCAGATGCGCCCCACCGGGCCCCGGCCCGGCTGGAGCGTGCAGGCGGTGTTCGAGTGGGCCCAGCAAGGCGTCGAGCGCGGCGCCGCGCTCCATGTCCCGGCCGCCCGCTGCCTCACCGCCGTGGCGGGCCCCGAGGACCGGCCCGAGATCGTCCGGGCCGCCCAGGACGGCACCGAGGGAGCCCGGTGCACCGCCCTGCGGTATCTCGCCGACGGCAACGATCCCGACGCCCTCGGCCTGATCGAGGGTGCCGTGACCACCGGCTCGACGGCCGTCGTGGAGGCCGCCGTCGACGCCTTCGAACGCATGCGCAGTCTCGCCGCCGTCGACCGGGCGCGCGGCTGGGCCCGTCGGCCCGACCCGCTCGGCGCCGCCGCCGGCCGGGTCCTCGCCTGCCGGGGCGGCCTCCAGGACCGGGACCTGGTCCTCGCGGCGCTGCGGGAGGCGGTACGGGGCGAGGGCCCCGACGCGCCCACCCTGTGGACCCTCGTCGACGGCGCCGGACGCCTCGGCATCGCCTGCGCCGCCCCCGTGCTCCGCCACATCTACCGCGAGACCGCCTCGTCCCACCTGCGGGGCCGGGCCGCCCGCGCCCTCGCCGCGACCGACCCCTCCTACGGCACCGGCTTCGCCGTCGAGTGCCTGTGGGACTGCGAGGAGTCCACCCGCGAGGTCGCCGCCCGGCACGCCGAGACCGGGGACACCCGGGTCGTCGAACGTCTGCGCAGGCTCGCCGCGGACCCGGCCGAGGAGGCCGAGGTGCAGACCGCCGTACGCAGCAGGATCGGTCCCGAGGAGACCGCCGTGTGATCCCCTCCGCCCGCGCGGTGTGAACGACGGGTGACCCGTGGGTCAGGTGTGCGCGGATGCCGCCTGACCTGCGCGGGTGAGGGAGGCAACGCTCACGGCGCGTTCCCCGCGAGGAAAGATCCACGTTGACGTGACCACGTCCGGCGCGGCGACAACACCGGTATGCGTGTCGTCATCGTCACCGAGTCCTTTCCCCCGATGTGAACGGCGTGGCCCACTGCGCGCTCCAGACCGCCCGGCACCTCGTCGACCGCGGCCACACCCCCCTCGTCGTCGCCCCCGCCGTCGCGGGCGACGAACCCGGCGACGGGGCGCCCTGCCCCGTCGTCCGCGTCCCCTCCCTCCCGCTCCCCGGCTATCCCCAGGTCCGTGTCGCCCTCCCCAGCCGGCGCCTGGCCACCGCGATCGCCGAGCACCGGGCCGACGTCGTCCATCTGGCCGGCCCCTTCGTCCTCGGCGTGCGCGGCATGGCGGCCGCCGCCCGCCTGGGCCTGCCCACCGTCGCCGTCCACCAGACCGACCTCGCCGGATACGCCCGTACGTACATGGGCGCCGGCGAGGCGGCCGCCTGGCGGCGCATCCGCTCCGTGCACACGGCCGCCGACGTCACCCTGGCCCCGTCCGGCGCCGCCCTGCGCGACCTGGAGGCACACGGCGTACCCCGGGTCCGGCTGTGGCCGCGCGGTGTGGACGCCGTCCGCTTCCGGCCCGGCCTCCGCGACGAGGCACTGCGCCGCACCCTCGCCCCGGACGGCGGGCTCGTCGTCGGCTACGTCGGCCGGCTCGCCCCGGAGAAGCGGGTCGAGCTGCTGGCCGGGGTCTGCGCGCTGCCCGGGGTGCGGGTCGTGGTGGTCGGCGACGGGCCCAGCCGGCCGGCACTGGAGCGGGCGCTGCCCGGCGCGGTCTTCCTCGGCCGCCGCACCGGCGAGGACCTCGCGCGGATCTTCGCCTCACTGGACGTCTTCGCGCACACGGGACCGTTCGAGACCTTCTGCCAGACCGTGCAGGAGGCGATGGCGAGCGGCGTGCCCGTGATCGCACCCGCCGTGGGCGGCCCGCTGGACCTGGTCGCGCACGGCCGCACCGGACTCCTCGTCCCCCCGCGCGACGCCGCCGCCGTACGCGACGCGGTGTGGTCCATGGCCGCCGATCCCGTCCTGCGGGCCGCGTACGGGGCGGCCGGGCGCGCGGCGGTCGAGGGCCGCACCTGGGCGGCCGTCGGCGACCAGCTGATCGGCCACTACACCGATGTGCTCGCCGGACGCAGGACGGCGGTGGCGGCATGAGCGCGTCGCTGCGGATCGTGCGGCCGGCGAACTTCGTGGCGCCCGCGTCCGGAGGACTGCGCACCGCGCTGCGGGAACTCGGCAAGGGCTACCTGGAGGCGGGACACCGGCCCGTGCTCATCGTCCCCGGCGAACGGGAGAGCGACCACGACACCGAGCAGGGGCGGGTGATCACCCTCCCGGGCCCGCTGCTGCCCGGCACCGGCGGCTACCGCGTCCTCACCGGCAAACGGCGGATCACCGCCCTGCTCCAGGACCTGGCCCCCGACCGGCTCGAGGTGTCCGACCGTACGACCCCGCGCTGGACCGGACGGTGGGCCCGGCGGGCGGGGGAGTGACCCCCGTACGGCCGGCCGCGTTCCGGGGACTCTCATGAGACCGCTGCGGTTCGTGGCCCTCGGGGACTCGCTGACCGAGGACCGGACCGGACCGGACCGGACCGGACCGGCGGCGGACGGCGCGGCTGGGCCGCGCTGCTCGCGCCGTCGCTGTGTGCCGGGCCCGTGCGGTTCACCAACCTCGCGGTGAGCGGGGCACAGACGCGCGACGTGCTCGAACGGCGGCTGCCGGCCGCGCTGGAGCTGCGGCCCGGCCTCGTCCCCGTCGTCGTCGGCGTCAACGACACCCTGCGCCGCACCTTCGGCATCCATGACGTGACGGCCCGGCTGGACGACGTGTACGCGGCCTGCACCGGGCAGGGCGCCGTACTGCTCACCGTGTGCCTGCCCGATCCGGGCGGGATGCCGGGACTGCCGGGCGCGCCGGCCCGCCCGGCAGTCCCGGCGGCCCGGCGGCAACGGGCGGTGAACACCGTGGTCCACGTCCTGTCCGACCGGTACGGCGCGGCGCACCTGCACGCCTGCGAGGGGGACTGGATCACCGACCGGGCGATGCGGAGCGCGGACCGGCTGCGTCCCGGTGAGCCGGGACACCGTCAACTGGCCGTGTGTTTGCATGCGTTACTGGCGGAACGCGGTGTCGCCACCGGGCCCGAGCCGGACTCCCCGGCGCCCACCGCGTGGGCGAGCCTGTGGTGGCCGGCCACGGCCGGCACCGGCTGGGTGGCCCGCCGGTGCACCGACCTCCTGCCGCAACTGCTCTCGCCGGCCGCCGACGAGATGCGCCACCACGCGCGGGGCACCGGCGCCCGCCTCGACCTGCGTGCCTCCGCCGCCGTCTCGGCAGCCCTGGCCGCACTGCCGGCGGGGGAACGACGCCCGGGCACCGCCTGACCTGTCCGGACACGGGGCGTACCTGCCCTCCCGCGCGGGGGAGGGCCGTGGCGCCGACGCCTCCTGCCCCCGCACGCGACCCGGGTGTCATCCGCCGGAGAGGCGTCGACGGGGCCGTACGGCGACGAAGCGGACCGGGGTGCCGGGGGGTGCCTGGGCGGCGGCCGGGAGGTCGGCCGGGTGGACGACCGCGATCACCGGGTAGCCCCCGGTGGTCGGATGGTCGGCCAGGAAGACCACCGGCGTCCCGTCGGGCGGCACCTGCACCGCGCCCAGCACCATGCCCTCGCTGGGGAGTTCGTCCTGCCTCGCCCGTTCCAGGGCCGGTCCGGTCGTGCGCAGCCCGATGCGGTTGCTCGCCGGCGACACGTGGTACGTGCGGGACGTGAGGAGCCGTACCGCGGCCGGGGTGAACCAGTCGTCGCGCGGGCCCGGCGTCACCCGCAGCACGAGCTCGCCGGGGGGCGCCGGCTGCGGGGCCACGTCCACGCGCGCGTGGGGCCCCCCAGGCGTTCCCAGGGGGAGCACGGCACCGTCCGTGAGGGGCGCCGGGCCGAGACCGGAGAGCAGGTCGGTGGAGCGGCTGCCGAGCACCGGTTCGACGGCGATCCCACCGGAGACGGCCACATAGGCGCGTACACCGGAGACCGTCGCACCGACGTCCAGCACGGAACCGGCACGCATGCGGACCGGCGCGCCCCAGGCGGCCGGCCGGCCGTCCACGGTGATCGGGCAGGGGGCCCCGGTGACCGCCACGGTGACCGTCGAACGAGGCCGCAGGGAGCAGCCGTCGAGGGTCGTCTCCAGGACGGCCGCGTCCGGAGGGTTGCCGACCAGCCGGTTGGCGAGCGCCGCCGCGGGCCCGTCCAGTGCCCCGGAACGGGGGACGCCGAGATGGGCGTGTCCAGGACGGCCCCGGTCCTGCACGGTGGTAAGGGCTCCCGCGCGGACGACGGCGAGCGCACGGTCCGTCATACCGCGGCCCCCGTCACCGGGACGAAACGCACCCGCGTGCCGGGGGAGAGCAGCGCCGCCGGCACGCGCGCGTGGTCCCACAGCACGAGGTCGGTCGTACCGATCAGCTGCCAGCCGCCCGGCGAGGACCGCGGATACACGCCCGTGTACGGGCCCGCCAGCGCCACGGAGCCGGCCGGGACGGCGGTGCGCGGAGTGGGCCGGCGGGGCACGTCGTAGCGCTCCGGCAGACCGGTGAGATAGCCGAACCCGGGCGCGAATCCGCAGAACGCCACACGGAATTCGGTGCCCGCGTGGACACGGGCCACCTCCCGCGCGGGGACACCCCAGTGCGCGGCGACGTCCGCGAGGTCCGGGCCGTCGTAGCGCACCGGGATCTCGACCGTCTCCCGCGCGCGCGGCGGCACGGGCGGCAGCTCACGCGAGGTCAGCTCGGCGGCCAGCCGGGCCGGATCGGACAGGCCGTCGAGCAGCACCGTGCGCGCCGCCGGGACGATCTCACCGACCGGCAACGAGCCCTCCGCGCGGCGCCGCAGCAGCTCCGCGTGGAGCGCCTGGGCCTCGCCGCCCGAGGAGACCTCGACGAGCAGGGCGTCCTCGCCGACGGGCAGCACCCTCATACGAAGGCCTCCACCCGCACCCCGGACGCCTCCAGCGCGTCGCGCACCCGTCGCGCCAGATCCACCGCGCCGGGCGTGTCACCGTGCAGGCACAGGGAACGCGCCCGCACCTCGATACGCCGTCCCGAGTGCGCGTCGACCTTCCCGTGGCGGGCCAGGTCCACCGAGCGGGTCACCACGGAGTCAGGGTCGGTGACCACGGCGCCCTCCTGGCGGCGTGGCACCAGCGTGCCCCCGTCGGTGTACGCCCGGTCGGCGAACGCCTCCGTGACCACCGGCAGACCCGCCTTCCGGGCCAGTTCCAGCAGCCGGGAGCCGGGCAGGCCGAGCACGGGCAGCGTGGCGTCCGCCAGGAGCACCCCGTCGACGACCGCGCCGGCCTGCTCCTCGTCGCGCACCACCCGGTTGTACAGCGCCCCGTGCGGTTTGACGTACGCCACGCGGGCGCCTGCCGCGCGGGCGAACACCTCCAGTGCGCCGATCTGGTAGGCGACCTCGGCCGCCAGTTCGGCGGGCGGCACGTCCATCGCGCGCCGCCCGAACCCGGCCAGGTCCCGGTAGGAGACCTGGGCGCCGATCCGCACCCCGCGCCCGGCGGCGAGCTCGCACACCCGGCGCATGGTGGACGCGTCCCCGGCGTGGAAACCGCACGCCACGTTGGCGCTGGTCACCACGGACAGCAGCCGCTCGTCGTCGGTGAGCCGCCAGCGGCCGAACCCCTCGCCGAGGTCGGCGTTCAGATCGATCGACGTCATGGGTACTTCGTTTCTCCTGTCTCGTGCCGCACAGGTCGGTCAGACCACGCGGAACTGCTCGTCGCGGGCGTCGCTGAGGAACATCTGCCCCGGTGCGTGCGTGATGGCGAACGGCGGACGGGAGGTCATGACCGCGGCCTGCGGGGTCACCCCGCAGGCCCAGAACACCGGGATGTCGTCCGGCTCGAGGTCCACCGGGTCGCCGAAGTCCGGGCGGCCGAGGTCGTCGACGCCCAGTCCGGAGGGATCACCGCAGTGCACGGGCCCGCCGTGCACCGCCGGCAGCAGACTGCTCTCCCGGATCGCGGCGGAGAGGTGCTCGGGCGGCACCGGCCGCATGGACACCACCATCGGCCCGCGCAGCCGCCCCGCCGGACGGCACTGCCAACTCGTCACATACATGGGAACGTTGCGGCCCTGCTCGACGTGCCGGACCGGAACGCCCGCCGCCGTCAGCGCCCACTCGAACGTGAAGCTGCAGCCGATCAGGAACGACACCAGGTCACCGCGCCAGTGCGCCCGCACGTCCGTCGGCTCGTCCACCAGCTCGCCGTGCTCCCACACGCGGTAGCGCGGCAGATCGGTGCGCAGGTCCGCGTCCGGGGCGAGGACGGTGGCCGTGGATCCGGCGTCGGTGACGTCCAGGACCGGACAGGGCTTGGGGTTGCGCTGGCAGAACAGCAGCATGTCGTACGCCCAGTCGGCGGGCACCGAGATCAGATTGGCCTGGGTGTGCCCCGCGGCCACACCGGCGGTGGGGCCCGCCAGCCCCTCCCGGAAGCGGGCGCGCGCCGTGCGCGGGCTCCACACGCGCGCGTGCTCGTCGGCCAGTGTCACAGGGCGGTCGTCCACCACGGTCGGCGGACGGTCGTCGGTGTGGTTCACTCCAGTTCCTTCCCGCGCGTCTCAGGCAGCCCCAGCAGCGCCAGCGCCGCGATGCCGTAGCCGACCGCGCCGAAGACCAGCGCCCCGCCCACGCCCCAGCCGTCGGCCAGGAAGCCGACCGTCGTGGGGAAGACGGCACCCACGGCGCGTCCGGTGTTGTACGTGAAGCCCTGTCCCGTACCGCGCACCGCCGTCGGGTACAGCTCGCTCAGGTAGGAGCCGAAGCCGCTGAAGATCGCCGACATGCAGAACCCGAGCGGGAAGCCGAGCACGAGGATCACGGTGTCGGCGCCGTTCGGGATGTTCGTGTACGCCAGGACGCAGATCGCGGACAGCAGCGCGAACAGCCAGATGTTGCGCCGGCGGCCCAGCCGGTCGGTGAGGTGGCCGCCGGTCAGATAGCCGATGAAGGCGCCCGAGATCAGGAACGTCAGATAGCCGCCGGTGCCGACGACCGACAGGTCGCGCTCCGTCTTCAGATAGGTCGGCACCCAGGTGGCGAGGGTGTAGTAGCCACCCTGGACGCCGGTGGAGAGCAGCACGGCGAAGAGCGTGGTGCGCAGCAGACCCGGTGCTCCCGGCCGGCCCGGCCGGAAGATCGTCGCGAACGAGCCCTTCCGCGCGCTCTTCTCCCGCGCGGCGGTTGCCTCGGGAGCGTCCCGCACACTGCGCCGCACCCACACCACGAGCAGCGCCGGCAGCGCGCCGGTCCAGAACATCACGCGCCAGGCCAGGTCGTCGTCCACCAGCGAGAAGACCGCCGTGTACACGATCACGGCCAGCGCCCAGCCCACGGCCCAGGAGCTCTGGACCGCGCCGAGGGTGCGGCCCCGGTGCCGGGCGCTCGCGTACTCGGCGACCAGGATCGCGCCGACCGCCCACTCACCGCCGAAGCCGAGGCCCTGCAGGGCGCGGAACACCAGCAGCGTCTCGTAGTCGGGCGCGAAGCCGCAGGCCACGGTGAACACCGCGTACGTGATCACGGTCAGCAGCAGCGCCTTGACCCGGCCGATGCGGTCGGCCAGCACGCCGGCGAGGGCGCCGCCGACCGCGGAGACCACCAGGGTGACGGTGGTGAGCAGGCCGGTCTGACCGCTGTCCAGACCGAAGTACGCCGACAGCGCGACCATCGTCAGCGGCAGCGTGAAGTAGTCGTACGAGTCCAGGGCATAGCCGCCGAACGCGCCGCCGAAGGCGCGCCGGCCGCGCGGTCCCAGTGCGCGCAGCCATCCGAACGCCCCGTCGTCGGGGGCGTGTTCGGGCGGTGCGGGGCATGGGGTGTCGGTCAGGGCCCGCGGTGGAGGGGGCGTGCTCATGGGCACCTCGCAGAGGGAGGACGAAGGGTGCGGGAAAGGGTGAGCCGTGCCACTGCCCAGCAAGGTAGAGGATCGTTGAACGATCCTTCAATACCCATGTTGTCTCGTACTTCCGCGTGCGATTGAATTCCGGCATGGCAGAGCAGATGGGCGGACTGGCCGACGACCGTGCCCTGTTGGGCCGTACCAGCACCGCCGAGCGGGTCGCGGACATCCTCAGGAGCCGTATCGCCGAGGGCTACTTCCCGCCCGGCACGCGGCTGTCGGAGGACAGCATCGGCGGCGCGCTCGGCGTCTCCCGCAACACGCTGCGCGAGGCGTTCCGGCTGCTCACGCACGAGCGGCTGCTCGTCCACGAGCTGAACCGGGGCGTGTTCGTCCGGGTGCTGACCGTCGAGGACGTCGAGGACATCTACCGCACCCGCCGGCTCGTCGAGTGCGCCGTCGTGCGCGGGCTCGGCGACCCGCCCTACGTGCTCGGCGCGCTCACCGAGGTGGTGGAACAGGGGCGTGCGGCGGCGCGTGAAGGTGACTGGAAAGGTGTGGGTACGGCCAACATCCACTTCCACCGGGAACTGGTGGCTCTCGCCGCCAGCGAGCGCACGGACGAGCTGATGCGCAGCGTCTTCGCCGAACTGAGGCTCGCCTTCCACGTCGTGGACGAGCCCCGGCAATTGCACGAACCGTACATCGCCCGCAATGTCGGCATTCTTCAGGCCTTGAAGGACGGGGACCGCGACAGGGCCGAGGCGCTGCTGGCGGCCTACCTCGAAGTCTCGCTGGAGCGGGTCGTCGAGGTGTACCGGCGGCGCGTCGGCGAGGACGGCCAGGACGGCCGGCCGGTGGTGTGACGACCGTCGCGCCGGGGCGCAACACGGTCGTTTGGGTTGTTGTCAGACCTAGGACCTAGTCTGTGCACCGTGACTTCGCCTGCATCGACGGACAGCGTTCCGCCCCAGCTCAGCGCGGGGCCGCGGCCCGCGCCGGGCCCGGCCGCCGACGAAGGGCTGGCGCGGCGGCTGCGCGCGCTCGCGTGCACCGCGCCGCTGCACGACCTCGACGCGCGCAAGGCCAACCTCGCCGGCGAGTACTCGGTGTACGGCATGGCCGAGATCGCCCTCGCGGGCATCGACCTCGTCACCCTGAACATGGACTTCGACACGGGTGCCGACCACGACCAGATAGTCGCCCGGCTCATCCCGCGCATCGCCGCCCAGGCACCGCGCCGCCCCGCCGCCGAGCACGAGCGGGTGGCCCGCTGGGTCCTGGAGAACCTGATCAACGTCGGCAGCGTCGACCGCGGCTTCCGCGCGGTGTACGGCGTGTTCGGCGCGGACGGCACCTATGTGCGCCGCGACTACGACTTCAAGCTGATCGAGGAGGTCCCCGGCCCCGGCGGCACGGTGTACCTGCGGACCACCGACGAGGCGGTCAACGTCCTGGTCGGAGCCCTGGACACCGATGTCACCAGCGCGCAGATCGCCGCCGAGGTCAAACTGGAGGTGCTGATCAGCCGGGGCAGGCTCGCCGATGCCCAGCTCGCCGCCGAGCAGGCCCGCTACCGGACCGTGCAGTACTCCGAGACCCTGCGCCGGGCCCTGGACGCCACCCGCCGCAACGTCCGCGCGGTGGACTGGCTGAGCGCCGTGCCCGACATGATCGCCGAGGCCCTCGACCACGTGGCGGACCGCTACCGCCACGAGAACGCGATCCTCACCAACATCCGCAAGGCCCGCGACGAGACCGAGGAACCCGAGCACAAGCGCCGGGCGGCCGAGCTGGTGGACATCGTCAAGGACTGCATCCGGCGCCACACCCAGCTGCAGTCCCGGCTGCTGGAGGCCGGCCCGCTGTTCCGCGCCGAACAGGACCGGCAGGCCTTCGCCACCCCCACGTCGGCCTCGGGCACCGACCTCTACGGCCACCTCCTCGCGCCCCTGCTGCCGCTGCCCGTGGAGCGGGCGGCCCGGGTCACCGACGCCTTCTTCGCCCACGGCACCGGACTGCGCACCCCGGTCTCCGTCCGGGTCGCCGACCTCGTCGAGATCCTGCTGACACCGCCCGTGGAGCGGGAACACCTCGGCGCCGAGATGCCCGAGCCCGACCTGATCGCCACGCCCGACGACAGCCGCTTCAGCGAGGAGCAGCTGGCGGCCGCCACGGAGCTGCTGGACCTGCCGGCCGACGCACCGCGCCGGCTCTCCGGACTGCTCGCCGACGCCCGCCGTCAGGACCCCGAACTGCCCTACCTGGTCGCCCTGCTGGCCATCCACGCCGCCAGCCCCCCGGTCGGCACCGCCTACCGCCAGGGCGAACCGAAGCTGCTGTTCGCCGTGGACGACGGAACCGACCTCGACGACCCCGAGTTCGGCGGCGCCGACCTCATCGTCGGCACGGCCCTGCTGGACGCGGCGGGGATGGCCGCGGACCGGTCGGAGGCGGCATGACGGAGCAGGCAGTCCGTACCGAGGTGTCCCAGAACAAGGAGTCCCGACCGTGACCGAGCACGTCGAGTGGAGTGAGCCGGAGGCCGTGGCCGCACCGGCGAGCGCCGCCGTCACACCCGCCGACGCCGCCGACGCCGCGCGGCTCGTCGCCTTCGGCCTGCAGCCCAAGCTCCAGCCCGCCCGCGACCAGGAGTACGCCGACCTGCTGCGCCGCTACCGCGAGGACCCGCCGTTCGCGCGGCTCGCCGACGCCGTGGCCACCGGCCTCGGACTGATCGTGCTGGAGGTGTCCCCGCGCGCCGGCATGGCCGTCACCGCCGCCGAGGACTCCGTCTTCGCCGTCCGCATGGGCGACTACGCGCGCCGCACCTCCGCCGACGGCAGCGACAGGTTCCTGCACGGGCTCGCCCACCTCGCCGTCGCCGCCATGGCCTTCCCGCGCCCCGAGGACCTCGCCGACGACGGCTACATCGGGCGCGTCACGGTCAACGGTGTCGACACCTTCGTCCGCCAGGCCTGCCACCGCCTGGAGGAGCGGGCCGCGGAGCAGGGCGAGAACACCGATCCGGCCAGCGACGCCCCCGGCCTGGAAGCCGCGTGGCGGATCTGGGCCAGACGCAGCTCGACCGGCGCCACCAAGGACGCACGCCGGCTCGCGGGATCGACCACCGGCATCGTCGCCAAGGCCGTCGGTTTCCTCACCGACTCCGGCTTCCTGCAGCGCACAGGCGACGACAACGGCGGCACGTACCGCACCACGGCCCGCTACCAGCTCCAGGTCCGCGACATGGCGGGCGGCGCCGCCATGGCCGAGCTGTTGGAGCTGGGCGTCGTCCCGGTCACCGACGGGACGCCCACCCTGCTGCCGCCCGAGGACGGCGACGACCTGGAGCTGGTCGCCGACGCCGGCCTGCCGTTCCACTCCGCCTGACCCCCCGTCTCACGAAGCCTCACGAGAGTCCGCCATGTACGAGCTGTCCCGGGTCCGCCTCTACTCCATCGGGCCGGCCGGTGCGCGCTACGCCGACACCGTGCTCGACCTGCGCGGTGTCGGCGGGACCGTGCCCGACCCCGCGCCGACGCAGGCGGAGTTCTTCCAGGAGGAGCCCGTCGGCCCGCCGCGCCGGCCGGCGCCCGCCGGGGTGCTCTTCCTGGAGAACGGCGGCGGCAAGTCGGTCCTGCTGAAGCTGATCTTCTCCGTGATGCTCCCGGGTCACCGCAACACCCTCGGCGGCGCCAGCTCCGGTGTGCTGCGCAAGTTCCTGCTCGCCGACGACTGCGGCCATGTGGCACTGGAGTGGCAGCACGTGCAGACCGGCGAGTGCGTCGTCGTCGGCAAGGCCAGCGAGTGGCGGGGCCGCCAGGTCTCCAACGACCCCAGGAAGTTCGCCGAGGCCTGGTACTCCTTCCGGCCCGGCCCCGGTCTCAGCCTGGACAACCTCCCGGTCGCCGAGTCCACGGCCGTACGGCCGCCCGTCGAGGGCCAGTCGGGCGCGCGGGGACGGCGCCGCACCATGAAGGGCTTCCGGGACGCCCTCACGGAGGCCGGCAAGAACTACCCGCACCTGGAGGTGCACTGGGAGGAGATCCACGAGCGCTGGACCGAACACCTCGGCGAGCTGGGACTCGACCCGGAACTCTTCCGCTACCAGCGGGAGATGAACGCCGACGAGGGTGAGGCAGCCGGTCTCTTCGCGGTCAAGAAGGACTCCGACTTCACCGATCTGCTGCTGCGCGCCGTCACCGACACCCGGGACACCGACGGACTCGCCGACCTGGTCGGCGGCTTCGGCAACAAGCTGGGCCGGCGCGCCGAACTGATCGCCGAACGCGACTTCACCGCCGGGTCCGTCGACCTGCTCGGCCGGATCGTCGAGGCCGCCGAGGCCCGCACCCGCGCGCGGGAGATCCACACCGCCGCCGAGCGCCGCACCCGCACCCTGGCCCGCAGGCTCTCCGCGCGCGGCGCCCGGGAACGCGTCCGCGCGGCCGACCTGGCCGGGCGGGTCACCGCCGCCGCGTACGCCGTGACCCACGCCGAGTCGGCACGCGAGCACAGTGCGCTGATCTCCGCCGAGCTCGCCTACCGGCACGCCTCCCTGGCGCTCGCCGCCGCCGAGAAGTCCGCCGCCGCCCAGAAACGCGAACTCGCCGAAGCGCGCACCCTGTACTCGGCCTGGCAGGCCGCCGAGGTCGTGCTGCGCCACCGCGCCGCCGCCGACCGCGTCGCCAGGGTGTCCGCCGCCATCCAGGAGGCCGAGCGGGACGCGGCCCCCGCGCTGGCCGCGCGCGCCAAGGCCGCCGTCGACCTGGTACGCGCCCTGCACGCGGCCGCGCGGAACGCCGAGAACCTCGCCAACGAGGAGGAGGAGCGGTCCGCCGCCCTTCAGGAGGTCAGCGACGGCGCCTACCGCGACTCCACCGCCGCCGCCACCGAGGCACAGCGGGCCCGCAGTGAGGTAGGGCACCTGCGGCAGCGGCTCACCGAGGTCGAGCAGGAGACCGCCGAGGCCGTGCGGGCCGGCTGGCTCGACGACAGCGCTCCCGACGCCGACCCCGCCAGGGCCGCCCTCGCTGCCAGCGACGCCGAGAAGACGGCGGTCGCCGCCTGGGACACCGCCCGCGAGGCGGCCCGCCGGGCCACCGAGCACGCGCGGGAGGCGGCCGCCGCCGAGAGCCGCGCGGAACTCACCGCGGCCCGCGCGGCGGACGCGGCCACGGCGGCCGAGCGCGCCCACGAGGGCGAGCGCCGCACGGCCGAGGCCCTCGCCGCCGAGCAACGGCTGGCGGAACTGCTGAGCCTGCCGGGAGCCACCGGCAGGCAGCGGGCGGATGTGTCGGGCCGGCGCACGGACGCCGACCGCGCGGTGGGCGATCCCGACACCGGATCCTCCCCCGGTGAGGGCGCCCTGACCGCTGAGGAACTCGACCGCTTCGCCGACGAGCTGCGCGAACTGCTCGACGACGCCGTCTCCTCCGCCGAGCGGCAACTGTTCGACCTGCGGACCGCAGCCGCGGACGACGCCCGCATCCTCGGCGCCCTCGGCGACGGCGGGCTGCTGCCGCCCGGCCCGGACGTGCTGGCGACGGTCGAGTTCCTCGGTGAGCACGGCATCCCGGCCCTCCCGGGATGGCGCTACCTCGCCCAGGCCGTCGACCCGGCCGACCACGCGCGCGTGCTCGCCGCCCGCCCCGAACTGGTCGACGGCGTCGTCATCACCGACCCGGACTCCCACCTCCGCGCCCGCGAGGCACTGAGCGACGCCGCGCTGCTGCCCCGGTCCGCCGTAGCCGTCGGCACCGCCGCCGCCCTGCTCGCCCCCACCCCGGCGCCGGGCACGGACACCGGGGACGTCTTCCTCGTACCGCCGAACCCGGCCATGCACGACGAGCACGCCGCCGACGAGGAACGGCAGACCCTGCGCGCCCGGGCGACCGAGCGGGACGAGGAGATCCGCGCGCTCGCCGCCCGGCTCGGCAAGGACCGGGAGCTGGCCGCGCGGCTCGCCTCCTGGCGCACCGGCTGCCCCGCCGGGCGGCTCACGGAGCTGGCCGGTACGGCCCACGAGGCACGGGCGTTCGCCGAGGAGTCCGAGGCCGAGCTGGCCGAGGCGCGCACCGCGCGGGCGGAGGCCGAGGAGGCCGCCGCCGAGGCCGTCGGCGTCCGTGACGAGCGGCAGGAAGCCGCGCAGAAGGCCCGGCGTGCGGCCGACGCCCTCGCCGGACTCGCCTTCCGGCTGCGCGAACGGGCCGGCTGGCAGGTCAAACTGCGCGAACTCGCCGACGACGCGACCGAGGCGGAGGCCCGCGCCCAGACCTGCCTGGAACGGGCGCGCGCCGCCGACGAGGACCGGCGCGGCGCCCAGCGGGCCGCCGACGACGCCCGGCGCACCGCTCGTGCGCTGCGCGCCGAGCGCTCCGAGATCGCGGGCGCCCCCGACGACGTGCCCGAGGACGGCACCGGAGCGCCGCAGGCCTCCCTGCCCGCCCTGCGTGAGGCCTACCGCACCGCGTCCCAGGTGTACGAGAAGGTCGGCGTCGGCGCCGATCTGCGTGCCGAACAGGCCCGCGCGGAGAGCGACGAGAGCGCCGCCCGCGCCGAACTGGACCGGCTCAGCAACAAGGTCCGCACCCGCGCCGAGCAGTTGCTCCAGTCGCCCGACGGCTCCGACGGACCCAGCCGGCAGGCCGCCGCGGCCCGCGCCGAGGAGCTGGTGCAGCTCCTGGAGACCCGCATGTCCAGCGCGAGCGAGCAGCTCGGACGGCTGCGCGGCGAGGCCGAACGGCTCGCGCCCGAGGACGGCGAGGCGCACACCGGGCTCCCCGAGGAGCTGGTGCCGCGCGACGCCGAGCACGCACAGGCCCTCCTGCGCACCGCCACCACCGAACTCGCCTCCCGCAGCGAGGCCCTGAGCCAGGCCCGGGAGGCCCACGCCGAACTCCTCGACGCGCACCGCGCCGCCGAGGACGCGGCCGGCGGCTTCGACGAGATCGCCGCCATGCTCCGCGACCTGCTGCGCGAACACGCCCCCGAGGAGGAGCAGGAGCAGCCCGAGTCCTACCCGGGAAGCCTGGACGAGGCCCGGCAGTCCGCCGCCGAGTCCCGCCGCTCGCTGCGCGGCTGCGCCGCCGATCTGTCCGCCGCCGAGTCCGCCGTGCGCGAGGCGAGCGACATCCTCGTCCGGCACGCCAACTCCACGCGCTACGAGCAGGTCCGCACCCCCGCGCGCCAGCAGATCCGCGAACTGCCCGCCTCCGCGCTGCCCGAGCACGCCCATAAGTGGGCGGACGCCTTCGCACCCCGGCTGCGGGTCCTCACCGACGAGCTGGAGCAGCTGGAGCGCAACCGCGACTCGATCGTGGACCGGCTGCGGGGCCTGGTCGAGTCCGCCCTCGCCACCCTCCGCTCCGCCCAGCGGCTGTCCCGGCTGCCGGAGGGCCTCGGCGAGTGGTCCGGGCAGGAGTTCCTGCGCATCCGCTTCGAGGAACCCGACCAGGCCACCCTCACCGAGCGGCTCGGCGAGGTCGTCGACGAGGCGACCCGGGCGGCCGTCAGGAAGAACTCCGACCTGCGGCGCGACGGCATGTCCCTGCTGCTGCGCGGGGTCGCCGCCGCCCTCCAGCCGAAGGGCGTCGCCGTCGAGATCCTCAAGCCCGACGCGGTACTGCGCGCCGAACGTGTCCCCGTCGGCCAGATGGGCGACGTGTTCTCCGGCGGCCAGCTGCTCACCGCGGCCATCGCCCTGTACTGCACGATGGCCGCACTGCGCTCCAACGACCGCGGCCGGGACAAGCACCGCCACGCCGGCACGCTGTTCCTGGACAACCCCATCGGCCGCGCCAACGCCACCTACCTCCTGGAGCTCCAGCGCGCGGTCTCCGACGCGCTCGGCGTCCAGCTCCTGTACACCACCGGTCTGTTCGACACCACGGCGCTCGCGGAGTTCCCGCTGGTCATCCGGCTGCGCAACGACGCCGACCTGCGGGCCGGCCTGAAGTACATCAGCGTGGAGGAACACCTCCGGCCGGGACTTCCCCAGCAGGACCCGGCCGAGGAGGCACACAGCGAGATCACGGCGACCCGCATGTTCAAGCGGCCCGCGGCGGCGAACGGCTGATCAGACGGCGCCCCGGACGCGGCTCAGAAGCCGTAGCCCATGCGCCGGGACAGCTCGGCCGCCGCCGTCGCCGTCCGGCTGCCCAACTCGGGCAGCCGGTCCGCACGCAGCCGGTACACCGGCCCCGAGACACTGATCGCCGCCATCACCGTGCCGTCGTGCGAGCGGACCGGCGCCGCGACGGCCGCGAGCCCCAGCTCCAGCTCCTCGAGCGTGGCGGCGTACCCCCGCTCGATCACCGCCTCCAGCTCACCGCGCAGCTCCGACGTCTCGGTGATCGTGCGCTCCGTGAACCGGCGCAGCGGGCGGGCGAGGTGCCCCTCACGAACGGCGGGTGGCAGGTGGGCCAGGAACACCTTGCCGCCGGCGGTGGCATGCAGCGGGGTGCGCCTGCCGAGCCAGTTCTGCGCGGTGACCGACGCCGTACCCCGGGCCTGCATGATGTTGACGGCGGCGTCGTCGTCCAGCACCGCTATGTTCACCGTCTCGCCCAGCTCGTCGGCGAGCTCCCGGCAGACCGGGACGCCCTCCTGCGAGATGTCCAGCCGCACGGCGGCCGCCCCCGCGAGGCGCAGCACACCGGCACCCAGGTGGTACTTGCCGCGGTCCTTCGTCTGGGCCACAAGACCGCGGTTCTCCAGGACACCGAGCAGCCGGAAGGCCGTGGACTTGTGCACGCCCAGCTCGCCGGCGATCTCCGTGACACCCGCCTCGCCGTGCCTCGCCAGGATCTCCAGCACACTCACCGCACGGTCCACCGACTGCACGGCACTCGTCGTGCCCCTCCCGTTCCCCCCGGGCTGTTTCCGCTCGCCGGTCATGGCTCGGCTCTCACCATCTGTCGGTAACCGTTGCGCAGAGCGCCCTCCGGCGCGCCATGCGCGACTTCAGCGTACCGATGGCCCGTGCTCCGGCGAGCGAGTGGTCTCAGGGGTGCGACAGCTGCCCGGCTCCGCCCCGCCGGCGTATTCGAGCCTGCGTCCGCTGGGCGGCCCGCTGCTGACGGCGGGCGCGGCGCCGCTCGCGCCGCAGGGCCCGCGCGGTGCTGCTGGGCGCGGACACCACGCCATTGCGCTGGTTCCAGACCTGACGGGTCACCCAGACGTCCAGGACTCCCCAGGTCGCCAGGATCGTACTGACGACACTGCTGATGACCATGGGGAACGCCAGCCAGGACTCGGCCAGCGTGCACAGGAAGGCCACCATGGCCTGAATCAGCGTCACCGAGATGATGAGCACCGCGCGCACGGCCGCCGTCCGCACCGGGTCCGGCAACCGGCGCCGCCGGGCCGGCTCCTCGACCCACAGCGGCCGGTAGGAGGCCTTCTCGCTGAAGCCGCCGGGCTCGCCGGTACTCCCTCTGTCCTTCCGCGCCGCGGCGCCGCGTTCGCCGGCCGTCCCGCGCCCGGACGCGGCTGCGCCGGATCCGGGCGCCCCGGCATCCGACCGCGTCGTCACCTGCGCCGCCGCGCCCTCCTCAGGCGCCTCGCGCCGCTCCGCCGTGCCCATCAACGTGTCACTCCCCACCGCCAGCAGACCGCCCGCTCGTGTCCGAAGACCCGGCTCTCCAGTGGCTGCCCGGCTTGCGCCGTTCTACGCCGCCCAGGTGCGGGACACGGCTCTTGTGGCCGATTCCGCCCCCATTTCCCACAGAGAAGGACGAACGGCACGCCGTGAAGATTCCCGGTCGGGAAAGAAACCGGCCAACCGTCCTCTCCTGTCACGGAGATCGACCCCAGGAAGGTGCCCCGGATTCCGGGAGGCAATCTCCCGCAATGCCCGGACAACTCCCCATCTCCCGCCCCAGGTACGGAACTACAGCTTCCGGACGGCTCTTCGAGTTCACCCTGGCGCGGTAGTAGGCTCGCGCCGTTTGTTGACGCACATGTGTACCCCCGGCCGGTCGGGGGCCGAGCTGGGGGAGGCCATGCGCTTTCGCGGGAAGTCCATCCGCCGGAAGATCGTGGCGCTGCTTCTCGTGCCGCTGTTGTCCCTGACGACGATCTGGGCCTTCACCACGGTGCTCACGGGCCGCGAGGCAAGCCATCTCTTCGACGTGTCGTCGGTGATGGAGGAGGTCGGCTACCCGGTCGAGGACACCGTCCGCGTCCTCCAGCAGGAGCGCCGGCAGACCCTCGTCCACCTCGCCGACCCCCGCGCCTCCGACGGCCTCGCCGCACTCCGGCGCAGCCGCTCCGCCACCGACGACGCGGTCGCCGACGTCCGCAGGAGCGCGGCGGACACCGATGTGCGCGAGGCCATGCACGGGGACTCCGGCGAACTGAGCGCGGTACTGGACTCCTTCGAGGGCATCGAGTCCCTGCGCCGCAGCGTCGAGGACGGCACCGTCAACCGTTCCCAGGCCCTCGACCTCTACAACCGGCTGATCGACCCGTGCTACATCCTGCTGGCCAATCTGCACGTGGTCGACGACGTCGAGCTCGACAAGCAGTACCGCGCCCTGGTCAGTCTCGCCCGCGCCCGCGAACTGCTCTCCCGCGAGGACGCCCTGCTCGGCTCCGCCCTGATCGTCGGCGAACTGTCCCGTGCCGAAGTGCGGGACATCTCCGACCTCGTGGCCCAGCGCACCCTGATGTACGACGCCGGTCTGCCGCAGCTGCCCGCGTCCGAACGCGACCGCTACGAGACCTTCTGGAAGAACGCGGCGTCCGCCCCGCTGCGCGTTGGCGAAGAGGCGGCCGTCTCCTCCGGCACCGGGGAGCTCCGCGGGATCACGGCCAAGAGCTGGGACATCGCCGCCGGCAATGTGCTCTCCGAACTCGGCACCCTCAACGACCAGGCCGCCGACCGCTACCAGGACCGCGTCCGCCCCGTCGCCATGGGCGTCATCACCCAGGCCGTCATCGCCGGTGTCCTCGGACTGATCGCCCTTCTGGTCTCCCTCGTCCTCTCCGTGCGCGTGGGCCGCGGACTCGTCCGGGACCTCCGGAAGCTGCGCCTGGAGGCCCACGAGGCGTCCGGCGTGCGACTGCCCAGCGTCATGCGCCGCCTCTCGGCGGGCGAACAGGTCGACGTCGAGACCGAGGTCCCGCGCCTGGAGTACGACAAGAACGAGATGGGAGAGGTCGGCCAGGCCCTCAACACCCTCCAGCGCGCCGCGGTGGAGGCCGCCGTCAAGCAGGCCGAACTGCGCGCCGGTGTCTCCGAGGTGTTCGTCAACCTCGCCCGCCGCAGCCAGGTCCTGCTGCACAAGCAGCTCACCCTGCTGGACACCATGGAACGCCGGACCGAGGACACCGAGGAACTCGCCGACCTGTTCCGGCTGGACCACCTCACCACCCGTATGCGCCGGCACGCCGAGGGCCTGGTGATCCTCTCCGGCGCCGCGCCCTCCCGGCAGTGGCGCAAACCCGTCCAGCTCATGGACGTCGTACGCGCCTCCGTCGCCGAGGTCGAGGACTACGAACGCATCGAGGTCCGCCGGCTGCCGAGGGTCGCCGTCACCGGTCCGGCCGTCGCCGACCTCACCCACCTCGTGGCCGAACTGCTGGAGAACGCCACGGTGTTCTCCCCGCCGCACACCGCCGTCCAGGTCCTCGGCGAGCGCGTGGCCAACGGCTTCACCCTGGAGATCCACGACCGCGGGCTCGGCATGGCGGCCGACGCCCTCCTGGACGCCAACCTCAGACTCGCCGAGACCCCCGAGTTCGAACTCTCCGACACCGACCGGCTCGGACTGTTCGTGGTCAGCCGCCTCGCCCAGCGCCAGAACGTCCGGGTCTCCCTGCAGCCCTCCCCGTACGGCGGCACCACAGCGGTCGTCTTCATCCCCGACGCGCTGCTGACGGACGACGTCCCGGACACCAACGGCGTCGGCTTCCGCCTCGACCGCCCCCGGCGCTCCACGGACCACGAACCGGAGGAGAGCCGCCGCGCCGCCCTCTCCCAGGTGCCCGTGCAGCTGCCCCGGCTCCCCGCCTCGCTGCTGGACGGCCCGGTCGAACTGGAGGCCCCCGTCGACCTGGACGCGCTCGACGGCTTCCCCGGCGCCCTGGGCGACGAGGACAGCCGGCGCGGCGGCCTCTTCCGCCCCCGCCGCTCCCTCACCGGTACCCAGGAGGAGCGGCCCGGCCGCGAGCACCATCAGCAGACCCCCGACACGCCCGAGGGCGCGGACCCGGACGGGGACGACCGGAACGCCCCGGTCCCGTTGACCCGCAGGGGAGCGCCCAAGCTGGTCAGCTCCCACGGGCGCCCGGTCCGTGAGGCGCGCGTCCGTCCGGAGCGCACGGACGAGGAGGGCACGCCCACCGCGTCCACCCGGCCCGAACTGGAAGCAGCGTCTCCGCTGCCCGCCCGCCGCCGCGGTGAGGACCCCGCGGGGCGCCGGGGACCCGGCCGCCCGGGTGCGGAGGCACTGTCCCCGCTCCCCGCACGCCGCCGCACCGACCGGCTCTCCTCCGACGCCGAGCGCGAACAACCGGACGCGCAGTCACTGCCTCCGCTGCCCGCCCGCCGACGGGGCCTCGACCCCTCCCGTCCCAGGACCGGAACCGGAGACCGGAGCGACACTCCGGCGCCCTCCGGCCCCGTGCGCGACGACCGGCCGGAGCCGCCTGCCGGCCTTCCCCAGCGCACCCGCCGTCCCGCCATCGCGGCGAGCGGCCCCGACGACTCCTCACCGGCCACGGAAGGCGAGGACACCGACGCCGTACGACCCGACGGCGGATCGCTGCCCCGGCGTGTACGGCAGGCCAGCCTCGCCCCGCAGCTCAAGCGCAGTGCCGAACCTCGGAACGAGGACAGGGCCCGGCCCGTTGAACGGGATGCCGACGAAGTCCGCAGCCGCATGGCCTCGCTCCAGCGCGGCTGGCAGCGCGGCCGCGAGGAGAACGCCGTCGGCGACGAGGCCGACAGCGGCACAGCACCACGACGAACGAACAAGGGGGACGGTCGATGACCGCACCGAGGGCCACCGGCCACACCACGACCGACAAGAGGGAGCTGAACTGGCTCCTCGACGACCTGGTGGACCGCGTCGCCAGCATCCGCAAGGCGATCGTGCTCTCCGGCGACGGCCTGCCCACGGGCGCGTCGAAGGACCTCACCCGTGAGGACAGCGAGCATCTGGCCGCCGTCGCCTCCGGCTTCCACAGCCTCGCCAAGGGCGTGGGCCGCCACTTCGAGGCCGGTGACGTCCGGCAGACCGTCGTCGAACTCGACGAGGCGTTCCTCTTCGTCACCGCCGCAGGCGACGGCAGCTGCCTCGCCGTCCTCGCGGACGCCGACTCGGACGTCGGGCAGGTCGCCTACGAGATGACGCTCCTCGTGAAGCGGGTCGGTGTGCATCTGGGCGCCGCTCCGCGCACCGATCTGCCCTCGGGCGGGTAGTGGGATGACATGAGCGCTGACGGGCAGAGCAGGAGCCACTGGTTCGACGACGAGGCCGGACCGGTCGTCCGTCCGTACGCCATGACGCGGGGCCGCACCACCAGTGCGGCCCAGCACCGCCTCGACCTGATCGCGGTGGTCGTCACGGAGCCGCACGCGGACGATCCGGAGGACGATCCCACGCTCTCCCCGGAGCACGTGGACATCGTCGAACTGTGCCGCGACACCTCGCAGACGGTCGCCGAACTCTCCGCCGAACTCGATCTGCCGATCGGAGTGGTCCGGGTCCTCGTCGGAGACCTCGTGGAATCGGAATTGGTCCATGTGAACCGGCCAGTACCCCCGGCCGAGCTGCCGGACGAGAGTATTCTGCGCGACGTGATCAACGGCCTCCGGGCGCTGTGACCGGCGCGGAAGCGGGATACTGACGTGACAGGCTGGCAGTTCTGGGTCGACCGAGGCGGCACCTTCACCGACATCGTCGCGAGGCGCCCCGACGGCCGGCTGCTGACGCGCAAGGTGCTGTCCGACAACCCGGCTCCGGAGCACACCCTGCACCACGGGGGCCGGGGGACACGCGGCACCGACGCGGCGGTCGTGGGCGTCCGCGAACTGCTGGCCGGATCCGACGACCCCGTCGACGCCGTACGCATGGGGACCACCGTCGCCACCAACGCCCTCCTCGAGCGCAAGGGCGAACGGACCCTGCTGGTCGTCACCCGCGGCTTCCGCGACGCGCTGCGCATCGCCTACCAGAACCGCCCGCACATCTTCGCCCGCCGCATCGACCTGCCCGAGCTGCTGCACGAGCGGGTCGTCGAGGTGGACGAACGCATCGCCGCCGACGGCACCGTCCTGCGCGCCCCCGACCTGGACGCCCTCACCGGACCGCTGCGGCAGGCGTACGACGACGGCATCCGGGCCGTCGCCGTGGTCTGCGTGCACAGCCATCTGCACCCTGCCCACGAACAAGCGGTCGGGGAACTCGCCGCCCGCATCGGCTTCCCGCAGATCTCGCTGTCCAGCGAGGTCAGTCCCCTGATGAAGCTCGTCCCGCGCGGCGACACCGCCGTCGTGGACGCCTACCTCTCGCCCGTGCTGCGCCGCTACGTCCGCCATGTCGCCGGCGAACTCGACGGCGTGCGGCTGATGTTCATGCAGTCCAACGGCGGCCTCACCGAAGCAGGCCAGTTCCGCGGCAAGGACGCCGTCCTGTCCGGGCCGGCCGGCGGCATCGTCGGCATGGCCCGCATGTCGCAGCTCGCCGGCTTCGACCGCGTCATCGGCTTCGACATGGGCGGCACCTCCACCGACGTCTCGCACTTCGCGGGTGAGTACGAACGCGTCTTCACCACACAGATCGCCGGGGTCCGACTGCGCGCGCCCATGCTGGACATCCACACCGTCGCCGCCGGCGGCGGTTCGGTCCTCCACTTCGACGGCTCCCGCTACCGCGTGGGGCCGGACTCGGCGGGCGCGGACCCGGGACCCGCCTGCTACCGGCGCGGCGGCCCGCTCACGGTCACCGACGCCAACGTCATGCTCGGCCGTGTCCAGCCCGCCCACTTCCCCACGGTGTTCGGCCCGGACGGGGACCAGCCCCTCGACGCCGCGCTCGTCCGTGACCGCTTCACGGACCTCACCCGCGAGATCCACGAGCAGACCGGCGACGACCGCACCCCCGAGCAGGTCGCCGAGGGCTACCTGCGGGTCGCCGTCGCCAACATCGCCGGCGCCGTGAAGCGGATCTCCGTGCAAAAGGGCCACGACATCACCCGGTACGCCCTCACCACCTTCGGCGGAGCGGGCGGACAGCACGCGTGCATGGTCGCCGACTCCCTCGGCATCCGCACCGTCCTCGTCCCGCCCATGGCCGGCGTCCTCTCCGCGCTCGGCATCGGCCTGGCCGACATCACAGCCATGCGGGAACAGTCCGTCGAGGCACCCCTGGAACCGGCCTCCATGCCCGGCGTCCGCAAGACCGCCGACGACCTCGAAGCCGCAGCCCGCGCGGAACTCCTCGCCGAGGACGTCCCCGAGGAGCGCGTCGAGGTCACCCGCCGCGCCCAGCTCCGCTACGACGGCACCGACACCACCCTCACCGTCGAGCTGACCGAGCCCGGCACGATGCGGCACACCTTCGAAGAACGTCATCGCGCCACGTACTCCTTCACGCTCGACCGCCCGATCGTCGTCGAAGCCCTCTCCGTCGAAGCCACCGGCATCACCGAACCCCCCGATCTCTCCGCCCTCGCTCCCTACGAAGGCACCCCCGGGCACCGCGCCGAAACCCCACGGACCGTCCGCCTCCACACCGGCGGCGCCTGGCGCGACGTACCCCTCCACCGCCGCGAGGACCTTCCCCCCGGCGAAACCGTCACCGGACCCGCGATCATCACCGAGTCCGGCGCGACGACCGTCGTCGACGACGGCTGGCGGGCCGCGGCGACCGACGACGGGCATCTGGTCATGGAACGCGCCACGGTCACGCAGAGTTCCGAAGCGGACGCGGAAGTCGACCCGGTGCTGCTCGAGGTCTTCAACAACCTCTTCATGTCCATCGCCGAACAGATGGGCGCCCGTCTCGAGTCCACCGCCCAGTCCGTCAACATCAAGGAGCGCCTGGACTTCTCCTGCGCCCTCTTCGACCCCGACGGAAACCTGGTGGCCAACGCCCCACACATCCCCGTCCACCTGGGCTCCATGGGCACGAGCGTCAAGGAGGTCATCCGGCGGCGCGGTCCGGCCATGCGCCCCGGCGACACCTACGCCGTCAACGACCCGTACCACGGCGGCACCCACCTGCCCGACGTCACGGTCATCACCCCGGTCTTCGGCACCGGGCCCACCGACGGCACGGAGAGTGACCGGAAGGTCCTCTTCTACGTCGCCTCACGCGGCCACCACGCCGAGATCGGCGGCATCGCCCCGGGCTCCATGCCGGCCGACAGCCGCACCATCGACGAGGAGGGCGTCCTCTTCGACAACTGGCTGCTCACCGAGAACGGCCGCTTCCGCGAGGACGAGACCCTCCACCTCCTCACCGAGGCCCCCCACCCCTCCCGCAACCCGAGGACCAACCTCGCCGACCTGCGCGCCCAGATCGCCGCCAACCACAAGGGCGTCGACGAGGTCGGCCGCATGATCGACAACTTCGGCCTCGACGTCGTCCAGGCCTACATGAAGCACGTCCAGGACAACGCCGAAGAGGCGGTGCGCCGCGTCGTCGACGCCCTCGACGACGGCGCGTACGCCTACGAGACCGACTCGGGCGCCGTCATCCGCGTACGCGTCCGCGTGGACCGCGACAGCCGCCGCGCGACCATCGACTTCACCGGTACGTCCGCCCAGCTGTCCACCAACTTCAACGCCCCCTTCTCGGTCGTCAACGCGGCCGTCCTGTACGTCTTCCGCACCCTGGTCGCCGACGACATCCCGCTCAACGACGGCTGCCTGCGCCCGCTGGACATCATCGTGCCGCCGGGCTCCATGCTGGCCCCCGAGCCACCGGCAGCCGTCGTCGCGGGCAACGTGGAGACCTCCCAGGCCATCACCGGCGCCCTGTACGCGGCCCTCGGCGTCCAGGCGGAGGGCTCCGGCACCATGAACAACGTCACCTTCGGCAACGCCCGCCACCAGTACTACGAGACCGTCGCCTCCGGCTCGGGCGCCGGAGACGGCTTTCCCGGCGCCTCCGTCGTACAGACCCACATGACCAACTCCCGGCTCACCGATCCCGAGATCCTGGAGTGGCGACTTCCCGTCCGCCTGGAGGAGTTCGCGGTGCGCCGCGGCAGCGGCGGCGCCGGACGGTGGCGCGGCGGGGACGGGGCCGTGCGCCGGATCCGCTTCCTGGAGCCGATGACGGTCTCCACACTGTCCCAGCACCGCAGGGTGCCCCCGTACGGCATGGCGGGCGGTGCCCCCGGTGCACCGGGCGCCAACCGGGTCGAGCGAGCGGACGGCACGGTCGTCCCGCTCGCCGGCAGCGACTCGGCGGACGTCGGCGCCGACGACGTACTCGTCATCGAAACCCCCGGCGGCGGGGGATACGGCCCGCCGCCCGAACCCCATCAAGCAGGAGAAGAGATCGATGATCTTCGGGCGTTCTGAGCGCGGCAAGCCCCCGGTCGAGCCCGTCACGCTCAAGATCCTGGTGGCCGGCGGCTTCGGCGTGGGCAAGACCACGCTCGTCGGCGCGGTCAGCGAGATCAGGCCGCTGCGCACCGAGGAACTCCTCACCGAGGCCGGGCGCCCGGTCGACGACACCTCCGGTGTGGAAGCGAAGAACACCACCACCGTGGCCATGGACTTCGGCCGCATCACGCTCCGCGAGGACCTGGTGCTGTACCTCTTCGGCACGCCCGGCCAGGAGCGGTTCTGGTTCATGTGGGACGAGCTGTCCGAGGGTGCCCTCGGAGCCGTCGTCCTCGCCGACACCCGGCGCCTGGAGGACTGTTTCGCGGCCATCGACTACTTCGAGCGACGCGCCATCCCGTTCCTCGTCGGCGTCAACTGCTTCGAGGGAGCGTCGCGCTACCCGGCCGGCGACGTCCGCCGCGCCCTCGACCTCGACGACCACGTACCGCTGCTGATGTGCGACGCGCGGGACCGCGAGTCGGTCAAGGAGACCCTCATCAGTGTCGTCCAGCACGCCATGGCCCAGGCCGCACAGCGACGCCAGACGGTCACCACCTGATAGGCCGGCAGGTCCGCGGCCCGTGCTCCCGCCGACCGGAGTACGGGCCGAGGCGCGGAGAACGACGCGCCACGCGCGCGTGGTCAGCCGTCGCCCTCGTCCATCCAGCCGAAGCTCTTCTCCACCGCCTTGCGCCAGTTGCGGTACTCCCGGTCCCGCACCGGCGCCTCCATGGCCGGCGTCCACTCGGCGTCCTTCCGCCAGTGCGACTTCAGCTCGTCCAGGCCGTTCCACACGCCCGTGGCGAGCCCCGCCGCGTAGGCGGCGCCCAGACAGGTCGTCTCGGAGACCCGGGGCCGGATCACCGGCACGTCGAGCACATCCGCCTGGTGCTGCATCAACAGGTTGTTCTTCGTCATGCCTCCGTCGACCTTCAAGGTGGTGACCCGCACCCCGGAGTCCTGGTACATGGCGTCCACGACCTCGCGCGTCTGCCAGCTCGTCGCCTTGATCACCGCACGCGCGAGGTGCGCCTTCGTCACGTACCGGGTGAGTCCCGTGACCACACCGCGTGCGTCGGAGCGCCAGTACGGCGCGAAGAGGCCGGAGAACGCGGGCACGACGTAGGCGCCGCCGTTGTCCTCCACGCTCGCCGCCAGCGGCTCGATCTCGTCGACGGTACGGATGATGCCGAACTGGTCGCGGAACCACTGCACCAGCGCGCCCGTGATGGCGATCGATCCCTCCAGACAGTAGACGGGCGCATCGGCGCCGATCTTGTAGCCCATCGTCGTGAGCAGCCCGCTCTTCGACGGCACCGGCCGGCTGCCGGTGTTGAGCAGCAGGAAGCTGCCCGTGCCGTAGGTGTTCTTCGCCGAGCCCACGTCGTAGCAGGCTTGCCCGAAGACCGCCGCCTGCTGGTCGCCCAGCGCGGAGGCGACGGGCACGCCGGAGAGCTGGCCCACGGCGGTGCCGTAGACCTCGGCGGAGGACCTGATCTCCGGCAGCATCGCCTCGGGCAGGTCCATCGCGGCGAGGATGGACGCGTCCCACCGCAGCGTCTCCAGGTTCATCAGCATGGTCCGCCCGGCGTTGGTCATATCGGTGACGTGCCGTCCACCGTCGGTGCCGCCGGTGAGGTTCCAGATCAGCCAGGAGCCGATGGTGCCGAACGCGATCTCGCCGTTCTCCGCGCGGGCCCTGAGCCCGGGCACGTTGTCGAGCAGCCAGGCTGCCTTCGGCCCGGAGAAGTAGCTGGCCGGCGGCAGCCCGGTCTGCTCGCGGAAACGGTCCTGCCCGTCCGGACCGCCGAGTCGGTCGCAGAGCGCGGCGGTCCGGGTGTCCTGCCACACGATCGCGTTGTGCACGGGCTTGCCCGTGGCCCGGTCCCACAGGACCGTCGTCTCCCGCTGGTTGGTGATGCCGAGCGCGCTCAACTGCTCGGCGCGCAGACCGGCCTTGGCGAGTGCCCGGCGACCACGGCCTGCACCTTGGACCAGATCTCGGTGGCGTCGCGCTCCACCCAGCCCGGCTTCGGGAAGATCTGCCGGTGCTCGCGCTGGTCGACGGCGACGATTGGGCCGTTCCGGTCGAAGACGATGCACCGGCTGGAGGTGGTGCCCTGGTCGATCGCGGCGACGAACTTGTCCGTCATCACGTCCCCTTCGTCGTACGTGCGGAGGTTCGTTCAGAACGCTGCCTTGAAGACCAGCCCGGACAGCGCCCCGCCGGTGAGCGGTCCCACGATCGGGACCCACGCGTAGCCCCAGTCCGAGGTGTCCTTGTTGGGAATCGGGAGCAGCGCGTGCACGACGCGCGGCCCGAGGTCACGGGCAGGGTTGATGGCGTATCCGGTGGGGCCGCCGAGCGACAGGTCGATGCCGACCACCAGGAACGAGACGATCAGGATCGCCGTGCCCGACTCGCCGAGCCCCTTGGTGAGCCCGAACGCCAGGATCGGCAGCACCAGGCCCATGGTCGCGATGACCTCGGTGACGAAATTGGCGACGGGGTTGCGGATCGCGGGGGCCGTGGAGAAGATCCCGGGCGTCGGCTGGGCGATGTCCTCCTCGGCGTTGGCCTGGAACTGCGCGTAGTAGACCAGCCAGCACAGCACGGCGCCCAGCATCGCGCCGACCGTTGCTCATGGCGGCGCCTGGGCCCCGGCCCGGGACGATCCGCCCCGGACCTCGCGTGCAGGGTGCGTTTCCCATGGCGACTCCAGCCGGAGGCGGGGAGGATCCGCGCCCCGCCCGGCGCCCGTGACGAGCGTGCCGTCGCAGCCGAATCGCCCGTGGGGGAGCCCTGCCGCAGGAGAACCCGGCGGTGACGTGCCGGAATGCGCCGAGATGTACGGCGATGTCGACTGACACCGGGGAGTGTTCACCGGCACTCAGGGGGCGTCAAGGCCGCCGACCGCAACGGTTATCGGCCACCTGGCCGGAAGCGCCGCCTCCGCCGCGGCGCGGACACTCGGCGGTCGGGGAACGGGTCCTTCCCCGGAGGAGCCGACTCCTGATAGATGCAGGAGACATGACACGACTCTCCCGCGCGGTACGCGGTCTGGTCACCGCCGTCGCCGCCCTGCTCGCCACGACCGCCGCCTCCGCCACCGCCCAGGCGAAACCCGAACCCAAGGCGCCCCGCGACTTCGTGGCACTGGACAGCGTGGACCCGACGATCATCCAGGAGATCCGTTACTTCACCCCGCACAACTTCGTCGGCGAGCCCATCGACGGCTACCGGCAGCCGCTGTGCATCCTCACCCGCCCCGCCGCCGAGGCCCTCCACACGGCGCAACAGCGACTGCTGCGCCAGGGCTACTCCCTGAAGGTGTACGACTGTTACCGGCCACAGCGCGCGGTGGACCACTTCGTGCGCTGGGCCGAGGACCTCGACGACCAGAGGATGAAGGCCGAGTTCTACCCGAACGTCGACAAGACCCGACTGTTCGCCGACGGCTACATCGCGGAGAAATCCGGCCACAGCCGTGGCTCGACCGTCGACCTCACCATCGTGGAAATCCCCACGAAACCGACCAGGCCCTACCGCCCCGGGCAGCCCCTCACCCCCTGCTTCGCCCCCGAGGACGAGCGGTTCCCCGACACCTCCGTCGATATGGGTACCGGCTACGACTGCTTCGACACCCTCAGCCACACCCTCGACCCGCGCGTCCAGGGCGAGCAGCGCGCCAACCGGCTGCTCCTCAAGGACACCCTGGAGGACCTCGGCTACGTGAACCTCGCCGAGGAGTGGTGGCACTACACCTTCAAGCCGGAGACCCACCCGGACACCTACTTCGACTTCCCGGTGTCCCGAAGGTCACTCACCGGCCACAACTGACCGGCCCCCGGAGACGCCCCCACCGTGATCGGATACGGTCCGCGCGTGTCCGAAACTCATGCCATGGCTCCCAACTCCGCGCCGGACTCGCACTGTTCGAGCTGCGGCACGGCCTTCGGAGAGGGCGTCTCCGGCTGGCCCCGCACCTGCCCGTCCTGCGGCACCGTCGCCTACCGCAACCCGCTGCCGGTCGCGGTCGCCCTCCAGCCCGTGTACGACACACAGGGCACCGGCCTCGTCGTCATCACCCGCACCATCGCACCCGCGCGCGGGCGTACGGCCCTGCCCGGCGGCTACATCGACGACCGGGAGGACTGGCGCCAGGCCGTCGTCCGTGAACTCGAGGAAGAGACCGGCATCAGCGCGGCGAGCCGTGACGTACGGCTCGCCGACGCCATGAGCTCACCCGACGGACACCTGCTGCTGTTCGGACTCCTCCCGGAACGCCCCGCGGAAGACCTGCCGCCCTTCACCGCCACCGACGAGACCGAGGACCGCCACCTTCTGCGCCGCCCGGAGGAACTCGCCTTCCCCCTGCACACCCTGGCCGCACGGGCCTGGTTCGAGGGCCGCTACATCTGACCCCCGCCGGCGCCCACCCCGCGGACGCGCACCGGGCAGGACGGCCCGACCCCGCCGTCCTCGCCCTCCCGCTCCACGACGACCCGCGGACCCGACCACCGAACCATGTAACGCTCGATCTCCGGCTCCTCCCACCCCTCGCCGGCGTCCGGCACCGCCAGCCCGCTCCCGGTCCGCCCCCGGGCCGGTGCCCACACCTCCAGCTCCGGACCGCCGTCCTCCCCCAGCACCGGAAGAACGGCGCCTCCGCGCGCGAACACCGGTATCCGTCCCAGCGGCGCGTCGACCCACACCCGGGCCGGCCCGTCGTACGCCCGTCCCGTCGCCGTGTCGTACCACCGCCCGCGCGGCAGCCGGACCGCCCGCCGCTCCACACCCGGCGCGAGCACCGGCGCCACCAGCAGACAGTCACCGAGCAGAAAGGCGTCCTCGCAGTCGCGCAACGCGCGCTCCTCGGGCGCCGACCACCACAACGGCCGCACGTACGGCGCTCCGGTACGCCGGGCCAGATGAGCCAGCGTCATGAAGTACGGCAGCAGCCGCCGGCGTTCGACGAGCGCCACGCGCGCGTGCTCGAGAACGTCCGCGCCGAACTCCCACGGCTCACCCCGGCCCGCCCGCACCCCGGCACGGGTGCGGAAGAACGGAAGATAGGCCCCCAACTGGAGCCCGCGCAGATACAGCTCGGGCGACGCCTCCCCGTCGAAGCCGCCGACGTCCGGGCCCGCGTGGGGAACACCGCACAGGCCCAGCCCCAGCACCACCGACAACGCCGCCCGCAACCCGGGCCACCCCGTCCTCACCCCGCCCGACCACACCCCGCCGTGACGCTGCATACCGGCCCACCCGGAACGCGAGAGCACGAACGGCCGCTCGGAGGGCGCCCGCTCCCGCAGTCCCTCGTACGCCGCCCGGGCCATGCACAGCCCGTACACGTTGTGCGCCTCACGATGGTCACCGCCGCGCCCGTCCAGCGCGTGACGCGCCGACCGCGGCAGCGTCGGCTCGCCGAAGGCCGCGAAGGACGTCGGCTCGTCCATGCTGTGCCAGACGCCCGCGAACCCCTGCGCCAGCCGCTCCGTGTACAAGCCACCCCACCACGCACGCACGCGCGCGTGCGTGAAGTCCGGAAAGACCACCTCCCCGGCCCATCCGACCCCTTCCACGACCTCCCCGGAGGCGTCCCGCACGAACGCGTCCCGCCCCACCCCCTCGTCGTACACGGGGGTGCCGGGCGCCGCGCCGACCGCCGGACCGACGACCGACACCAGCCTGATCCCCTCACGCCGCAGCTCGTCCGCGAGAACCGGCAGCTTGGGGAACCGCTCCTGGTCCACCGTGAACACCCGACGGGCATCGAAGTGATCGACGCCGAGGTGCACGGCGTCGAGCGGCAGCCCGTGCTCCCGGTACCCCGCGACGATCCGCCGCACCTCCTCCTCGCCACCGGAAGACCCCCGCGCGTGATGGTGACCGAGCGCCCACGCGGGCGGCAGCGCCGGCGCACCGGTGAGCGAGGCCCAGGCGAGCAGCACCCGCGCGGGAGCACCCACCATCACCCAGCAGCGCAGCGGGCCACCGTCCACGCGCAGCTCACTCGTCCCGGCCCGGTCGTGCCCCGAACCGGCACCCTCCTCGCCCTCCCGCAGCGTCACGGTGCCGTCCCACGCGTTGTCGTAGAACACCAGATGCGTGCCCGCGTCGGCCACCACCATCTGCACCGGCATCGTGACGGACAGCGGATCGTCGCCAGGGCCGACGGCACGACCGGGCGCGGCGTTCCACAACCTGTACGCGCCGTCCCGCAGCCGGAGACCCGACGCACGCCCCCCGAGCCCGAAGAAACGCGCGTCGGCCGGCACCTCGGACCGCTGCATCCAGCGCGCGGCACCACCGCCCACCGGCTCCCACCACCGCGGCGGCAGATCGCGCCGCAGCATCACACCCCCCGGGGTGAGCACCTCCACCGCGCCGTGCCGCGAGACCACCACCGTCACCCGCTCGGCCACCACCCGCCAGCCACCGTCCTTGTCCGGCTCCAGCGCGGCCCGCGGATCCGGATCGGGACAGCGGCCGGCCAGCGCGTACGAAGGCTCCGGAGCAGCCCCGTCCCAGCCCCAGAAGACCGCCCCGTTCACCGCCACGAAGATCCGCAGCTCCGAGCGGCCGAACCTGATCAGCCCGCCACCGAGCCCCGGTTCCACCTCCCGCACGGTCCCGGGCACCCGCGCCCGCACCGGCTCCCGCGGCGGCAGCCCGGTGGCGTCGGCACGCCGCCTGCGCCACGCTGCCCGTACGGTACGCAACCCCTGAGCCGCCCCCACCGAACCGACCGATTTCACCGAACGCACCAGGTCACGACCGTCCATGCTGATCACCCTGCCATTGACCGCGCCCCTCATGTGTGTCGTTCAACTGCCGTTCACCCGTGATCGGAGCACATCTCCACGACACGGACTATGTGGGGGACGCCCTGGTGCGGAAGTCGATCACATGGCATCGTCCCTGTCAGCCGCGTCACGCGCACACCCCAGCCCGTGCGCGGAGGACGCACACGACGCGCACAGTCCGGGAGCCGCCCCATGTCGACCGTGAACCCCCAGCCGCTCTGGCAGCCGAGCCGGGACCAGATCGCCCAGGCACGGATCACCACGTTCCAGACGTGGGCCGCCGAACACCACGGCGCTCCCGCCGACGGCGGCTACGCGGCGCTCCACCGCTGGTCCGTGGACGAGCTGGACACCTTCTGGAAAGCGGTCACGGAGTGGTTCGACGTCCGTTTCTCGACCCCCTACGCGCGCGTGCTGGGCGACCGCTCGATGCCCGGCGCCCAGTGGTTCCCCGGAGCCACGCTGAACTACGCCGAGCACGCGCTGCGCGCCACCGCCTCCCGCGCGGACGAAGCCGCGCTGCTGCACGTCGACGAAACCCATGACCCCCGCCCCGTCACCTGGGCCGAGCTGCGCCGCCAGGTCGGCTCCCTGGCGGCCGAACTGCGCTCCCTCGGCGTGCGCCCCGGAGACCGCGTCAGCGGTTACCTCCCGAATATCCCGCAGGCCGTCGTCGCCCTCCTCGCCACGGCGGCCGTGGGCGGCGTGTGGACCTCCTGCGCACCCGACTTCGGCGCCCGCAGCGTCCTCGACCGCTTCCAGCAGGTCGAACCCGTCGTCCTGTTCGCCGTCGACGGCTACCGCTACGGCGGCAAGGAACACGACCGCCGCGACGTCGTCGCCGAACTCCGCCGCGAACTGCCCACCCTGCGCGCCGTCGTGCACATCCCCCTGCTCGGCACCGAGGCCCCCGACGGAGCCCTGGACTGGTCCGCCCTCACCGCCGCGGACACCGAACCGGTCTTCGAACAGGTGCCCTTCGACCACCCGCTGTGGGTGCTCTACTCCTCCGGCACCACCGGACTGCCCAAGGCGATCGTCCAGTCCCAGGGCGGCATCCTCGTCGAACATCTCAAGCAGCTCGGACTCCACTGCGACCTGGGCCCCGAGGACCGCTTCTTCTGGTACACCTCCACTGGCTGGATGATGTGGAACTTCCTCGTCTCCGGCCTCCTGACCGGAACGACGATCGTCCTGTACGACGGCAGCCCCGGCTTCCCGGACACGGGCGCCCAGTGGCGCATCGCCGAACGCACCGGCGCCACCCTCTACGGCACCTCCGCCGCCTACGTGATGGCCTGCCGCAAGGCCGGCGTGCACCCCTCGCGCGACTTCGACCTCTCCGCGGTGAAGTGCGTCGCGACCACCGGCTCACCCCTGCCCCCCGACGGATTCCGCTGGCTGCACGACGAGTTCGCCGAGAACGGGGCCGACCTGTGGATCGCCTCCGTCAGCGGCGGCACGGACGTCTGCTCCTGCTTCGCCGGAGCCGTACCGACCCTCCCCGTCCGCATCGGCGAGCTCCAGGCCCCCGGCCTGGGCACGGACCTGCAGTCCTGGGACCCCAGCGGCAAGCCCCTGACCGACGAGGTCGGCGAACTCGTGGTCACCAACCCGATGCCCTCCATGCCGATCCACTTCTGGAACGACCCCGACGGCACCCGCTACCACGACAGCTACTTCGACACCTACCCCGGCGTCTGGCGGCACGGCGACTGGATCACCATCACCTCCCGCGGTTCCGTCGTCATCCACGGCCGCTCCGACTCCACGCTCAACCGCCAGGGCGTCCGCATGGGCTCCGCCGACATCTACGAAGCCGTGGAACGCCTCCCCGAGATCAGGGAATCCCTCGTCATCGGCATCGAACAGCCCGACGGCGGCTACTGGATGCCCCTGTTCGTCCACCTGGCACCCGGAGCCACCCTCGACGACGACCTGCGCGGCCGCATCAAGAAGACCATCCGCGAGCAACTGTCACCGCGTCACGTCCCCGACGAGATCATCGAGGTACCCGGCGTCCCGCACACCCTCACCGGCAAACGCATCGAGGTCCCGGTCAAGCGACTCCTCCAGGGCACCCCGCTGGAAAAGGCGGTCAACCCGGGCTCCATCGACAACCTCGGCCTGCTCGCCTTCTACGAGGAACTCGCCCGCAAGCGCGCCTGACCGTCCCGGTGACAAGGCCGTCTCCCCCTCGGCCCACGCCGTTGTCAGTGCCGCCGATTACTGTGAGTGAGCATTGATCGACCGTGCACAGGGGGAGACATGACCTACACCGATCACCGAACCTTGCGACGCGTCCTGCGCCGCGAAGTCGCGGGCACCATCGGCCTGCTGGCTGACGAGCACGACTTCCGCGCCATGCGGCGCTACGACAGCTTCGTCTTCGACGACCACACCACCTACCTCAAACACATGGAAGCCGTCCTCAGGACGCGCGCGCTGCAAGGCAGCCACACCACGGTGGCCCTCTTCGACCCCGAGGACTACGCCGAGTACTGCGCGGAAACGGGCCTCGACCCCGACAGCCGTACCAGCCGCACACGGTTCACGGCCGCACTCGCCTCCACCGGCCCCACGGTCCCCTACGACGGCCGCCCACTGGCCGACCTCCTGCCCACCCTCGTCGACGAGGCCGTACGCCACGCCACCTGGGAGTACGCGACCACGCTCCTCGCCCGCCTCGGCACCTGCGCCTCGTGCGGCGAGGACCTGGGCCGCGCCGCCTTCATCCGCGCCTCGCACCTCCTCGTCCGCATCCTCGACACGGCCCCACCCGGCGAGCGGCACCTCGTGTGCAGCGTCTCCGGAGCACCCGAAACGCTCGTCGCCGTCCTGCACGCCGACGACATCGCCGGCCGCTTGGAACTCGACGAGTCCGAAGCCCTCGAATTCACCACTGTCCTGGCCGTCGGCCTCGCCACCGAGAGCCCCGGCGGACTGGTCATGCGGACCAGCAAACCCGGCAGCCCCGACCGTGTCCACGGCTGGCGACTGCGCGCCTACGGCCTCGACCCTCTCACCGCCGGCGAGGTCTTCGACGCCTACTGCACCGACGCAGAGTCCGGAGACCTCATCTCCCCGGAGTCCAACGTCGACTACTGCGAGCCGCCCGACCTCGGCGAGGGACCGGGCCCGGCCCACCGCCACTGAGCCGGAAACGCCCGAGGGGCACCCCACCTCCAGGTGGAGCGCCCCCGGGGACACCCGTCGCCGACCGGCCCGGTCCGGCTACTCGCCCGACAGCACCGCCTGAGCGGCGGCACGGGCATCCGCGGCACTGTCCGCCGCCCGGGCCGCCGCGGCGGCCCGCTCACACTGCGCCAGCGTGAACTTCGCCAGCGACGCCCGTACGTACGGAATGGACGCCGCCCCCATGGAGAGAGAGGTGACACCCAGACCGGTCAGCACACACGCGAGCAGCGGGTCGGAGGCGGCCTCACCGCAGACACCACAGCTCTTGCCCTCGGCCTTCGCCGCCTCGGCGGACAGCGCCACCAGGTCGAGCAGCGCGGGCTGCCACGGATCCTGCAGCCGGGAGACCGCACCCACCTGACGGTCCGCGGCGAACGTGTACTGCGCGAGGTCGTTCGTGCCCAGCGACAGGAACTCCACCTCCTGCAGCACCGAGCGCGCCCGCAACGCGGCCGACGGAATCTCGACCATCGCGCCGAACTTCGCCCGCAGCCCCGCCTCCCGGCAGGCGTCCGCGAAAGCCTTGGCATCGGCTCGGTCCGCCACCATCGGGGCCATGACCTCGAGGTGGACGGGCAGCCCGTCGGCGGCCTTGGCCAGCGCCGTCAGCTGCGTACGCAGTACCTCGGGGTGGTCGAGCAGCGTCCGCAGACCGCGCACGCCCAGCGCCGGGTTCGGCTCGTCCGCCGGAGTCAGGAAGTCCAGCGGCTTGTCCGCGCCCGCGTCCAGCACCCGCACCACGACACGGCCCTCGGGGAACGCCTCGAGCACCTGACGGTAGGCCGCGACCTGCTTCTCCTCGGAAGGAGCCTTCTTGTCGTCGTCCAGGAACAGGAACTCGGTACGGAAGAGGCCGACGCCCTCGGCGCCCGCCTCGACGGCGGCCGGCACATCCGCCGGACCACCGATGTTGGCCAGCAGCGGCATCTTGTGACCGTCGGCGGTCGCACCGGGCCCGGTCGACGCCGCCAGCGCCGCCTTGCGCTCGGCCGCCGCCGCCTCGAGCCGAGCCTTCTTCTCGTCACTCGGGTCCACGAAGATCTCGCCGGTGCTGCCGTCGACCGCTATCAGCGTGCCCTCGGCGAGTTCACCGGCACCGGGCAGGGCGACCACGGCCGGGACACCGAGAGCGCGGGCCAGGATCGCGCTGTGGCTGGTCGGGCCACCCTCCTCGGTCACGAAGCCGAGCACCAGCGTCGGGTCGAGCAGCGCCGTGTCCGCCGGCGCGAGATCACGGGCCACGAGGACGTACGGCTCGTCGCTGTCCGGCACACCCGGCATCGGCACCCCGAGCAGCCGCGCGACGATACGGTTCCGCACGTCGTCGAGGTCGGCCACGCGGCCCGCCAGATACTCACCGGCATTCGCGAGCAGCTCGCGGTACGCGGCGAACGCGTCGTACACCGCACGCTCAGCGGTGCTGCCGACGGCGATGCGTCGCTCCACGTCGGCCATCAGCTCGGGGTCCTGAGCCATCATGGCCTGCGCCTCGAGCACCGCCTGGGCCTCGCCCCCGGCGAGGTTGCCGCGCGCCATCAGATCGGCCGCGACCGCCTCCACGGCCTTGCGGGCGCGCCCTTGCTCGCGCTCCGCCTCCTCCGCCGGGATCTGCTTGGCCGGCGGCTCGAGCACCGCTGTACCCATGTGCCGTACCTCGCCGATCGCCACACCGTGGCTGACACCGACGCCTCGCAGCGTTGTCTCCATCTCACCCGTCTCCGGTAGAGCGGCGGGCTCCGCCGCCGCGTTGGCTGTCCTGGTGGCCGTCACGTGACGGCGCCGTGTCACTTCCAGAGGAAGAGGGTGTCGCCGGCCTTCACATCACCGTCGTCACGAAGCTCGGAGAGAGCGTCCGCCGTGGCCTCCAGGGCAACGACCGGGCACACCGGGGACTTGCCGGCGGCCTCGACGGCGGCCGGGTTCCAGCGCACGATGCTCTGCCCGCGCGTCACGGTGTCCCCCTTGTTGACGAGCAGCTCGAAACCCTCGCCGTTGAGCTGCACGGTGTCGATGCCGAGGTGCGTGAGCACGCCGTGTCCGTTCTCGTCGACGACGACGAACGCGTGCGGGTGCAGGGAGACGATCACACCGTCGACGGGGGATACGGCCTCGGAGGGCTCCCGCGCGGGGTCGATCGCCGTACCTGGGCCGACCATGGCCCCGGAGAAGACCGGGTCGGGCACGGACGCCAGTCCAATGGCCCGCCCTGCAAGCGGGGACGTCACGGTGGTCATGGGAAGCCTCCCAGGCGTGGAGATCTGTACGTACGCCGCCGTCACTGCCTGCCTCCGGCGCGCTGTTCAGCAGCGTATGTCATGTGACGTACCGGTTCCGGGGGACAGGTCCGGATCAGTGGTCTAGACGAGAGGACTAGACCACCCACTCTAGTCGATTTGCACGTGGTCCGCGACCCCGTGTAGAGTCGTACTCCTGCTCGGGAATGAGCGGCGCGAACAGATGCCCCTGACTCGACAGCAATCCAACTTGTCAGATCCTAACTTTGGATCACTTTCTGCGTGTCCGCAGGAGCGTGGTCAGAGGGCCGGAAAAACACTGATAGAGTCGGAAACGCAAGACCGAAGGGAAGCGCCCGGAGGAAAGCCCGCGAGGGTGAGTACAAAGGAAGCGTCCGTTCCTTGAGAACTCAA
>NZ_JBITCL010000014.1:0-41365 GCF_044453165.1 Streptomyces sp. NPDC051740
CTCGTACCTGCCCCCGCACGTGTGGGCGTTCGCGGTGGGCTGGGCGCTGCTGGCCGGCGTGATCGGCTTCGTGTACTTCTGGAAGGCAGAGGAGAGGTACGGCCGTGGCTGACACCACCGACGAGAAGATCCCCACGGTCATCGCGGACGACCTGCACATCGTCTACCGCGTCAACGGCGCGAAGACCGGCAAGGGCAGCGCCACGGCGGCGCTCAGCCGCATCGTCAAGCGGGGCGAGGAGCGGGGCGTGCGCAAGGTGCACGCCGTGCGCGGGGTGTCCTTCGTGGCGTACCGGGGCGAGGCGATCGGACTCATCGGCTCCAACGGCTCGGGCAAGTCGACCCTGCTGCGGGCCATCGCCGGACTGCTGCCCGCCGAACAGGGCAAGGTCTACACCGACGGCCAGCCCTCCCTGCTCGGCGTCAACGCCGCCCTGATGAACGACCTGACGGGCGAACGGAACGTCATATTGGGCGGGCTCGCCATGGGTATGTCCCGCGAGCAGATCAAGGCCCGCTACCAGGAGATCGTCGACTTCTCCGGCATCAACGAGAAGGGCGACTTCATCACCCTGCCGATGCGCACCTACTCCTCCGGCATGGCGGCCCGGCTGCGCTTCTCCATCGCCGCCGCCAAGGACCACGACGTCCTGATGATCGACGAGGCGCTGGCCACCGGCGACCGCAAGTTCCAGAAGCGCTCCGAGGCCCGCATCCGGGAGCTGCGCAAGCAGGCCGGCACGGTGTTCCTGGTCAGCCACAACAACAAGTCGATCCGCGACACCTGCGACCGCGTGCTCTGGCTGGAACGCGGTGAGCTGCGCATGGACGGCCCCACCGACGAGGTGCTCAGGGAGTACGAGAAGTTCACGGGGAAATAGCCCGGTGCCAGGAGGGCCCCGCCGGAACTGTCCGGCGGGGCCCGGCGTCTGCGAAGGAGACGTCAACTCCGGCCGCCCGGTGGAATCTTGACGCCGATCGGTGTGTTGTCGTGGTGCGCGGAGACCCCCGTCGTCACGCGCCACGTTGCACAACGTAAGCTGTACCGGTCCCGAAAGGCGGCAATCAGGGCCATAATGCCCGACACCATCCAACGGTGCCGCATGGCGAAAGCCTCGGCGGCGTGTCCGAAATAGTATGCATTGGGTCAGCAGTGTAGAACGGGAGATGTGACGGCAATGGTTACGGAGACTCCCCGGCTGAACGCAGCGTGTGCCGTCCCCGCCCATGGCAGTCCGCGATGACGTCCGAGGCCGCGGCGCGTGCCGTCGACCCCGAGCGCGCCACCCTCGACAAGGCCGCCGCCGAGAACTTCCCCGTGGCCCCCTTCTTCCTGCCCCGGCCCTGGCGCGACGCCCTCATGGCGGTGTACGGGTTCGCCCGTCTGGTCGACGACATCGGCGACGGTGACCTGGCCCCCGGCGGCACCGACGCCCGCCTCCTCGGGGTGTCCGGGAAGGACGCCGGGGACCGGCTGGTGCTGCTGGACGCCTTCGAGGCGGACCTGCGCCGGGTGTTCGAACCGGCGGGCCCCGAGCCGCGCCATCCGCTGCTGCGCCGCCTCCGGCCGACGGTCCGCCGCCACGCGCTGACCCCCGAGCCCTTCCTCGGCCTGATCGCCGCCAACCGCCAGGACCAGCTCGTCAAGCGGTACGAGACCTACGACGACCTGCTCGCCTACTGCGAACTGTCGGCCAACCCCGTCGGCCGCCTCGTCCTCGCCGTCACCGGCACCTCGACGCCCGAGCGCGTCCGCCGCTCCGACGACATCTGCACCGCCCTCCAGATCGTCGAGCACCTCCAGGACGTCGCCGAGGACCTCGGCCGCGACCGCGTCTACCTGCCCGCCACGGACATGAAACGTTTCCACGTCCAGGAGGCGGACCTCGCCGCACCCACCGCCGGCGCATCGGTGCGCGCACTGGTCGCGTACCAGGCGGAACGCGCCCTCGGGCTGCTGAATGAAGGCTCCCCCCTCGTGGGTAGCGTCCACGGCAGACTCAGACTGCTGCTCGCGGGGTTCGTGGCGGGAGGAAGGGCGGCCCTCCGCGCGATCGCCGCCGCCGAATACGACGTACTTCCCGGCCCGCCCAAGCCCGGCAAGGTCCAGTTGCTGCGCGAGGCGGGCGTGACTCTGCGAGGAAAGGGGTGATCCGGACCGTGGAGTCGCAACCACCCGCGTCCGCACCGGTACTCGCCGCCTACAGCTACTGCGAGGCCGTCACCGGACAGCAGGCGCGCAACTTCGCCTACGGCATCCGGCTGCTGCCGACGCCCAAGCGGCGCGCGATGTCGGCGCTGTACGCGTTCTCCCGGCGCGTCGACGACATCGGCGACGGCCCGCTGGCGCACGACGTCAAGGTGACCCGGCTGGAGGACACCCGGGCGCTGCTCACCCGGATCCGCGACGGCGCGGTCGACGAGGACGACACCGACCCGGTCGCGGTCGCCCTCGCCCACGCCGCCGAGCACTTCCCGATCCCGCTCGGCGGCCTGGACGAACTCATCGACGGCGTCCAGATGGACACGCGCGGCGAGACCTACGAGACCTGGGACGACCTCAAGGTCTACTGCCGCTGTGTCGCCGGCGCCATCGGGCGGCTCTCGCTCGGCGTGTTCGGCACCGAACCGGGCGCGCGCGGCGCCGAACGCGCACCCGAGTACGCCGACACCCTCGGCCTCGCCCTCCAGCTCACCAACATCCTCCGCGACGTCCGCGAGGACGCCGAGGGCGGGCGCACCTACCTGCCCGCCGACGACCTCGCCAAGTTCGGCTGCTCGGCCGGGTTCGACGGGCCCACGCCACCGGAGGGCTCCGACTTCGCGGGCCTGGTCCACTTCGAAGTGCGCAGGGCCCGCGCCCTGTTCGCCGAGGGCTACCGGCTGCTCCCCCTGCTCGACCGGCGCAGCGGCGCCTGCGTCGCCGCCATGGCCGGCATCTACCGCCGGCTCCTGGACCGCATCGAGCGCGACCCCGGGGCCGTCCTGCGCGGCCGGGTCTCCCTGCCCGGACGCGAGAAGGCGTACGTCGCGGTGCGCGGCCTGTCCGGCCTGGACACCCGGCACGTGACCCGGCGCACCGTCAGGAGGCGCGCCTGATGGACACCCCGCACCCCGGCGGAAAACGGCGGGCAACCCTCCGCCGCGATGTCGCGTCCCAGACCGAGACGGCCGGTCCCGCATCGTTCGAGCAGCGCACCGGCCGGACGGAGGAGGGCGCATGAGCCACGGCACACGCTCCGCGGGGCCGCTCACGGACGACCCCGTTCCGGCGGGACGGCACGCCGTCGTCGTCGGCGGCGGGCTCGCCGGCGTCACCGCCGCGCTGGCGCTCGCCGACGCCGGGGTGGGCGTCACCCTGCTCGAAGGCCGGCCGCGCCTGGGCGGGCTCGCCTTCTCCTTCCAACGCGGCGACCTGACCGTCGACAACGGTCAGCACGTGTACCTGCGCTGCTGCACCGCCTACCGCTGGTTCCTCGACCGGATCGACGGAGCGGCGCTGGCACCGCTGCAGGACCGCCTCGACGTGCCCGTCCTCGACCTCGACCGCCCCGAGGGGCGGCGGCTCGGCAGACTGCGCCGCGACGCGCTGCCCGTCCCCCTGCACCTGGGGCGCAGCCTCGCCACGTATCCGCACCTCTCGCTCGCCGACCGGGCCAAGGTGAGCCGGGCAGCGCTCGCGCTCAAGGGGCTCGACCTCGCCGATCCGGCCCTGGACACCCAGGACTTCGGCAGCTGGCTGACCGCGCACGGCCAGTCGGCGCGCGCCGTCGAGGCCCTGTGGGACCTGGTCGGGGTCGCCACCCTCAACGCGGTCGCGGGCGACACGTCCCTGTCGCTCGCCGCGATGGTGTTCAAGACCGGTCTGCTGTCCGACCCTTCGGCGGCCGACATCGGCTGGGCCCGGGTGCCGCTGGGCGAACTGCACGACCGGCTCGCCCGCGAGGCGCTCGACTCCGCGGGCGTGCGTACCGAGGTCCGTACACGGGTCACCTCCGTCTCCGTGAACGGGAGCGGGGGATGGAGCGTCCGGGTTCCCGGCGAGACGATCCACGCCGACGCGGTCGTCCTCGCCGTACCGCAGCGCGAGGCGTACGACCTGCTGCCCGCGGGCGCGCTCGACGCCCCCGAACGGCTGCTCGCCATCGGCACCGCCCCGATCCTCAACGTGCACGTCGTCTACGACCGCAAGGTGCTCGCCCGGCCCTTCTTCGCCGCCCTCGGCACCCCCGTGCAGTGGGTCTTCGACCGCACCGACGCGTCCGGGCTGAAGCGCGGCCAGTACCTCGCGCTGTCCCAGTCGGTCGCCCGGGACGACATCGACGAGCCGGTCGCCGTGCTGCGCGAGCGGTACCTGCCCGAACTGGAGCGGCTGCTGCCGCGTACCCGCGACGCCCGGGTCGAGGACTTCTTCGTCACCCGGGAGCGCACCGCCACGTTCGCTCCCGCCCCCGGCGTCGGACGCCTCAGGCCCGGCGCCCGCACCAAGGCACCCGGCCTGTACCTGGCCGGAGCGTGGACCGCCACCGGGTGGCCCGCGACCATGGAGAGTGCGGTCCGCAGCGGCGTCGGCGCGGCGGACGCCGCGCTGAGCGCCCTCGGCCGGCCCCGCCCCCGCCACCTCTTCGCCCTGGAGGAGGCGGCGTACTCCACCCTCCCGGGGGACATCCCCCGGGCCCCCGGCCACCATCCGGAGGGCACCGGTGCCGCACTGCGAGGTGGGCCCGGTGAAGGTTGACGAACGCGGCGCGGCAGGTCCCCGCACCCCCGGTACCGCAACAAGAGGAGAGACTGTGCCCCCTGTGCCCCCGGCCTCGCAGGCCGCTCGAAGGACCGCGGTGGACGTGTCCGCGCTCCTGGAGCGCGGGCGGACCCTGGCCACACCGGTACTGCGGGCGGCCGTCGACCGCCTGGCACCTCCCATGGACACGGTCGCCGCCTACCACTTCGGCTGGATCGACGCCCACGGCAGGCCCGCGGACGGCGACGGCGGCAAGGCCGTGCGCCCGGCCCTCGCCATGCTGTCCGCCGAGGTCACCGGAGCCGCTCCGGAGACCGGTGTCCCCGGCGCGGTCGCCGTCGAACTGGTCCACAACTTCTCGCTCCTGCACGACGACCTGATGGACGGCGACGAGCAGCGCCGGCACCGCGACACCGTCTGGAAGGTGCACGGCCCCGCCCAGGCCATCCTGGTCGGCGACGCCCTGTTCGCCCTGGCCAACGAGGTGCTGCTGGAGCTCGGCACCGTCGAGGCGGGCCGTGCCACCCGCCGGCTGACCACCGCCAGCCGCTCGCTCATCGACGGCCAGGCCCAGGACATCTCCTACGAGCACCGCGACCGCGTCAGTGTCGAGGAGTGCCTGGAGATGGAGGGCAACAAGACCGGCGCCCTGCTCGCCTGCGCCAGCTCCATCGGCGCGGTGCTCGGCGGCGCGGACGACCGCACCGCCGACGCGCTGGAGAGGTACGGCTACCACCTCGGCCTCGCCTTCCAGGCCGTCGACGACCTCCTCGGCATCTGGGGCGACCCGGAGGCCACCGGCAAGCAGACCTGGAGCGACCTGCGCCAGCGCAAGAAGTCCCTCCCGGTCGTGGCCGCGCTCGCGGCGGGCGGCCCCGCCTCCGAGCGGCTCGGTGAGATCCTCGCCGCCGACGCCAAGAGCAGCGACTTCGCGAACTTCTCCGAGGAGGAGTTCGCGGCCCGTGCCGCCCTCATCGAGGAGGCCGGCGGCCGCGACTGGACCGCCGAAGAGGCACGCCGTCAGCACACCGTCGCCATCGAGGCCCTGCACGCCGTGGACATGCCCGACCGGGTGCGGGACCGGTTCACGGCGCTCGCGGACTTCGTCGTCGTACGAAAGAGATGATCACTATCGGTCGAATAACCCTCGCGTAGTCGCCGGCCGGCGCCCAGGGGAGAACGGCACCGGCCGACGGCGGACCCACAGCAGACACCACTCGCAGGACTGCACGAAGGGGAAGCCATGACAGCGACGACCGACGGAAGCACCGGGGCGGCCCTGCCGCCCGCGGTGACCGCGGCCAGCGAAAACGACACCGACATCCCCGAGGCGGCCGGGGTTCCCGACATCGCCGCCCGCGCCATGCGGCGCGCCACCGACTTCCTGCTGTCCCGCCAGGACGACCAGGGCTGGTGGAAGGGCGACCTCGAGACCAACGTCACGATGGACGCCGAGGACCTGCTGCTGCGTCAGTTCCTCGGCATCCGCGACGAGGACACCACCCGCGCCGCCGCCCTGTTCGTCCGCGGCGAGCAGCGCGAGGACGGCACCTGGGCCACCTTCCACGGCGGACCCGGCGACCTCTCCGCCACCATCGAGGCGTACGTCGCGCTGCGGCTGGCCGGCGATCCGCCCGACGCCCCGCACATGGCCAGAGCCTCCGCCTGGATCCGTGAGCGGGGCGGCATCGCCGCCTCCCGCGTCTTCACCCGGATCTGGCTGGCCCTGTTCGGCTGGTGGAAGTGGGAGGACCTGCCCGAACTCCCGCCCGAGCTGATCTGGTTCCCGTCCTGGGTGCCGCTCAACATCTACGACTTCGGCTGCTGGGCCCGGCAGACCATCGTGCCGCTGACGATCGTCTCCGCCAAACGGCCGGTGCGCCCCGCCCCGTTCCCGCTGGACGAGCTGCACACCGACCCGCACCGCCCCAACCCTCCCCGGCCGTTCGCCCCGGCGAGAAGCTGGGACGGCGCCTTCCAGCGGCTGGACAAGGCCCTGCACACGCTGCGCGGGGCCGTCCCGCGCCGGCTGCGCGGGGCGGCCATGAACGCCGCCGCCCGCTGGATCATCGAACGGCAGGAGAACGACGGCTGCTGGGGCGGCATCCAGCCCCCGGCGGTGTACTCGATCATCGCGCTGCACCTGCTCGGATACGACCTGAACCACCCGGTGATGCGCGCGGGCCTGGAGTCGCTGGACCGGTTCGCCGTGTGGCGCGAGGACGGGGCCCGGATGATCGAGGCCTGCCAGTCCCCGGTGTGGGACACCTGCCTCGCCACCATCGCGCTGGCCGACGCGGGCCTGCCCGCCGACCATCCGCAACTGGTCAAGGCCGCCGACTGGATGCTCGGCGAGCAGATCGTGCGGCCCGGCGACTGGTCCGTGCGCCGGCCCCATCTGCCGCCCGGCGGCTGGGCGTTCGAGTTCCACAACGACAACTACCCCGACATCGACGACACCGCCGAGGTGGTCCTCGCGCTGCGCCGGGTCAAGCACCACGACCCCGAGCGGATGGACAACGCGATCGGGCGCGGGGTGCGCTGGAACCTCGGCATGCAGTCGCGGAACGGCGCCTGGGGCGCGTTCGACGTCGACAACACCAGCCCGTTCCCCAACCGGCTGCCGTTCTGCGACTTCGGCGAGGTCATCGACCCGCCGTCGGCCGACGTCACCGCGCACGTCGTGGAGATGCTCGCCGTCGAGGGCCTCGCCCACGACCCGCGCACCCGGCGCGGCATCCAGTGGCTGCTCGCCGAACAGGAGCCCGACGGTTCCTGGTTCGGCCGCTGGGGCGTCAACTACCTCTACGGCACAGGCTCCGTGGTCCCCGCGCTGACCGCGGCCGGGTTCCCCGGCTCGCACCCGGCGATCCGGCGGGCCGTGGCCTGGCTGGAGAAGGTGCAGAACGACGACGGCGGCTGGGGCGAGGACCTGCGCTCCTACCGCTACGTCCGCGAGTGGAGCGGCCGCGGCGCCTCCACCGCCTCACAGACCGCCTGGGCGCTGATGGCGCTGCTCGCGGCCGGGGAGCGGGAGTCCAAGGCCGTCGAACGCGGCATCCAGTGGCTGGCGGACACCCAGCGCGAGGACGGATCCTGGGACGAGCCGCACTTCACCGGCACCGGCTTCCCCTGGGACTTCTCCATCAACTACCACCTCTACCGGCAGGTCTTCCCGCTCACCGCGCTCGGCCGGTACGTGCACGGGGAGCCGTTCACCGGGAAACCGGTCGCGGCGAGGACCCAGGCCGGGCCCGGACAGCCGCTCGCCGAGGCGAAGGGAAGCTGATGAGCTCCCAGCCCGCCCCGGCCCCGCTGCTGATCGCCTGCGCGCTCGGCATCGAGCAGTTCGCCCTGCGCAGGCGGGAGAGGGGCGTGTGGCGGAGGGGCGCGCCGGTGGCGAGGGCCCATGGGGGTCCCCCCGCGCGAGCGAAGCCGGGCGTGGGGGAGCGCGAAGGCCCCGACGAAGGAGGGGCCGAGCACGGGCGTGCCCTCGTCACCGGCTTCCAGCGCCCCGGAGCCGCACGGGACACGTGGAGCACCACGGGCGGGCCGGTCACCGTCCTGCGTACGGGCATGGGGCCGGCGGCGGCCGAGCGCTCCGTCACCCGGATGCTCACCGGACCGGACCTGAACCGGGCGGCCGTCCTCGCCACGGGCTTCTGCGCCGGGCTCGCCCCCGGGATGCACCCCGGCGACCTGGTCGTCGCCGAGGAGACCCGGGACCCGCGCGGCAGCGTCCCGTGCGTGGGGACCGGACTGCTGGTGAAGGAGCTGGGGCGCGCGGTGCCCGGACGCACCGTCCACACCGGTCCGCTCACCGGCTCCGACCACGTCGTCCGCGGTCACGAACGGTCCGGTCTGCTCGCGACCGGCGCGATCGCGGTCGACATGGAATCCGCCGCCACGCTCCTGAGCGCCGTCCGGGTGGGCGAGCGCCCGGTTGCGGCCGTCCGGGTGGTCGTGGACGCTCCTGAACACGAACTCGTCCGGATCGGCACGGTGCGCGGTGGAATATCGGCTTTCCGCGTTCTTCGGTCCGTACTCCCGGCTTTCCAAGAATGGCACCGTTCCTTGCCGCTCCCCAGGAGGTGAGCCAGATGGCCATGCCGCTGCGTCAGTCCATCAAGGTCGCTACATACTTGGCCGAACAGAAGCTCCGCAGGCGGGACAAGTTCCCGCTGATCGTCGAACTGGAACCGCTCTTCGCCTGCAACCTCAAGTGCGAGGGGTGCGGCAAGATCCAGCACCCGGCCGGGGTGCTCAAGCAGCGGATGCCCGTCGCCCAGGCCGTCGGCGCGGTACTGGAGTCCGGGGCGCCCATGGTGTCGATCGCCGGCGGCGAGCCCCTGATGCACCCGCAGATCGACGAGATCGTGCGCCAGCTGGTGGCCAGGCGCAAGTACGTCTTCCTGTGCACCAACGCCGTGCTGCTGCGCAAGAAGATGGACAGGTTCACCCCTTCGCCCTACTTCGCGTTCGCCGTGCACATCGACGGGCTGCGCGAGCGCCACGACGAGTCGGTGGCGAAGGAGGGCGTGTTCGACGAGGCCGTGGCGGCCATCAAGGAGGCCAAGCGGCGCGGCTTCCGGGTCACCACCAACTCGACCTTCTTCAACACCGACACCCCGCAGACCATCGTCGAGGTCCTCGACTACCTCAACGACGACCTGGGGGTCGACGAGATGATGATCTCGCCCGCCTACGCCTACGAGAAGGCCCCCGACCAGGAGCACTTCCTGGGCGTGGAGCAGACCCGGGAGCTGTTCAAGAAGGCCTTCGCGGGCGGCAACCGGCGCCGCTGGCGGCTGAACCACTCCCCGCTCTTCCTGGACTTCCTCGAGGGCAAGGTCGACTTCCCGTGCACCGCGTGGGCGATCCCCAACTACTCCCTCTTCGGCTGGCAGCGTCCCTGCTACCTGATGAGCGACGGCTATGTGCCGACGTACCGGGAGCTGGTCGAGGACACCGACTGGGACCAGTACGGCCGCGGCAAGGACCCGCGCTGCGCCAACTGCATGGCGCACTGCGGCTACGAGCCCACCGCCGTCCTCGCCACCATGGGGTCCCTGAAGGAGTCGCTGCGCGCCATGCGCGAGACGGTCTCCGGGAACAGGGAGTGAGGCCGTGACCGCTGTCTCCCTCGGGATGCCCGAGGTACCGCTGCCGTCGCTCGCCGAGCGGCGCGCCGCTCGGCGGATCCAGGTGGGACCGGTGGCGGTCGGCGGCGGTGCCCCGGTGTCCGTGCAGTCGATGACGACCACGCGCACCTCCGACATCGGCGCCACGTTGCAGCAGATCGCCGAGCTCACCGCGTCCGGCTGCCAGATCGTCCGGGTGGCCTGTCCCACGCAGGACGACGCCGACGCGCTCGCCACCATCGCCCGCAAGTCGCAGATCCCGGTGATCGCCGACATCCACTTCCAGCCCAAGTACGTCTTCGCGGCCATCGAGGCCGGCTGTGCCGCGGTACGCGTGAACCCGGGCAACATCAAGCAGTTCGACGACCGGGTGAAGGAGATCGCCAAGGCGGCCAAGGACCACGGCACCCCGATCCGGATCGGCGTCAACGCCGGGTCGCTGGACCGGCGGCTGCTGCAGAAGTACGGCAGGGCGACCCCGGAGGCGCTCGTCGAGTCCGCCCTGTGGGAGGCGTCCCTCTTCGAGGAGCACGGTTTCCGGGACATCAAGATCTCCGTCAAGCACAACGACCCGGTGGTGATGATCAACGCCTACCGGCTGCTCGCCGAGCGGTGCGACTACCCGCTGCACCTCGGCGTGACCGAGGCGGGCCCCGCGTTCCAGGGCACGGTCAAGTCGGCCGTCGCCTTCGGCGCGCTGCTCAGCGAGGGCATCGGCGACACCATCCGGGTGTCGCTGTCCGCGCCGCCGGTCGAGGAGGTCAAGGTCGGCATCCAGATCCTGGAGTCGCTGAACCTGCGCCGGCGCGGACTGGAGATCGTCTCCTGCCCGTCCTGCGGACGCGCCCAGGTCGACGTCTACAAGCTCGCCGACGAGGTGACCGCGGGCCTGGAGGGCATGGAGGTCCCCCTGCGGGTGGCCGTCATGGGCTGCGTCGTCAACGGCCCCGGCGAGGCCCGCGAGGCCGACCTCGGCGTCGCCTCCGGCAACGGCAAGGGGCAGATCTTCGTGAAGGGCGAGGTCGTCAAGACCGTCCCCGAGTCGAAGATCGTGGAGACGCTGATCGAGGAGGCGATGAAGATCGCCGAGCAGATGGAGAAGGACGGCATCGCGACGGGGGAACCGGCCGTCACCGTGAGCTGAACAGCACGGAACCGAAGGGGGACCGAGCGTGACGATCCTGGAGAGCATCCGGCAACCACGCGACCTGAAGGCGCTGTCCGAGGCGGAACTCGGCGAACTGTCCCACGAGATCCGGGAGTTCCTGGTGCACGCGGTCGCCAGGACCGGCGGCCACCTCGGCCCCAACCTCGGGGTGGTGGAACTCACCGTCGCCCTGCACCGGGTCTTCGAGTCGCCCGTCGACCGCATCCTGTGGGACACCGGCCACCAGAGCTACGTCCACAAGCTCCTGACCGGCCGCCAGGACTTCTCCAAGCTGCGCGGCAAGGGCGGCCTGTCCGGCTACCCCTCCCGTGAGGAGTCCGAGCACGACGTCATCGAGAACAGCCACGCCTCCACGGCCCTCGGCTGGGCCGACGGACTCGCCAAGGCCCGCCAGGTGCGGGGCGAGAAGGGCCACGTCGTCGCGGTGATCGGCGACGGCGCCCTCACCGGCGGCATGGCCTGGGAGGCGCTCAACAACATCGCCGCCGCCAAGGACCGCCCGCTGATCGTCGTCGTCAACGACAACGAACGCTCCTACGCCCCCACCATCGGCGGCCTCGCCAACCACCTCGCCACCCTGCGCACCACCGACAGCTACGAACGCGTGCTGGCCTGGGGCAAGGACGTACTCCAGCGCACCCCCGTGATCGGCCGCACCGTCTACGAGGCGCTGCACGGCGCGAAGAAGGGCTTCAAGGACGCCTTCGCCCCGCAGGGCCTCTTCGAGGACCTCGGCCTGAAGTACCTCGGCCCCATCGACGGCCACGACATCAAGGCCGTGGAGTCCGCGCTGCGCCGCGCCAAACGCTTCCACGGACCCGTCCTGGTCCACTGCCTCACCGAGAAGGGCCGCGGCTACGAACCCGCCCTCGCCCACGAGGAGGACCACTTCCACACCGTCGGCGTGATGGACCCGCTCACCTGCGCGCCGCTGGCCCCGTCCGGTGGACCGTCCTGGACTGACGTCTTCGGCGAGGAGATCGTCCGGATCGGCGAGGAACGCGAGGACGTGGTCGCGATCACCGCCGCCATGCTGCGTCCGGTCGGCCTCGGCGCCTTCGCCGAGCGGTTCCCGGACCGGGTGTGGGACGTCGGCATCGCCGAGCAGCACGCGGCCGTGTCCGCGGCGGGCCTGGCCACCGGCGGCCTGCACCCGGTCGTCGCCGTCTACGCCACCTTCCTCAACCGCGCCTTCGACCAGCTGCTGATGGACGTGGCGCTGCACCGCTGCGGGGTGACCTTCGTCCTGGACCGGGCAGGCGTCACCGGCGTCGACGGGCCCTCGCACAACGGCATGTGGGACATGTCCGTCCTCCAGGTCGTCCCCGGGCTGCGCATCGCCGCGCCCCGTGACGCCGACCAGCTCCGCGCCCAGCTGCGCGAGGCGGTCGCCGTCGACGACGCGCCCACCCTGCTCAGGTTCCCCAAGGAGTCCGTGGGCCCGTCGGTCCCCGCGCTGGACCGCGTCGGCGGCATGGACGTACTCCACCGGGCGCCCGGCCCCGAGGTGCTGCTGGTGGCCGTGGGCGTGATGGCGCCCGTCTGCCTGAAGGCCGCCGAACTGCTCGAAGCGCGCGGCATCGGGTGCACCGTGGTCGACCCCCGCTGGGTCAAACCCGTCGACCCGGCCCTCCCGCGGCTGGCCGCCGGGCACCGCATGGTGGCCGTCGTGGAGGACAACAGCCGTGCGGCCGGGGTCGGTTCGGCGGTGGCGCTGGCGCTGGACGACGCCGGGACCGACGTGCCCGTACGGCGGTTCGGCATCCCGGAGCAGTTCCTCGCGCACGCCAAACGCGGCGAGGTGCTCGCCGACATCGGCCTCACCCCGGTCGAGATCGCCGGCCGGATCAGCGCGGGCCTCGCCGCCGGCGAAGAGCCGGCGAAACAGTCACCGGACCCACAGGAGCCCCAGGCATGACCACCGCGGAGTCCTCGCAGACCGGGGAGTTCGACCTCGGCGCGCTGCTGGCCGAGCGCGGAGCCGAGCGCTACGAGCTGCACACCCGGTACCTCAACCACCAGCTCCCGCGCATGCTGCGCACCATCGGCTTCGACAAGGTCTACGAACGCGCCGAGGGCGCCCACTTCTGGGACGCCGACGGCAACGACCACCTGGACATGCTCGCCGGGTTCGGGGTGATGGGCCTGGGCCGCCACCACCCCGTGGTCCGCAAGGCGCTGCACGACGTCCTGGACGCCTCCCTCGCCGACCTCACCCGCTTCGACTGCCAGCCGCTGCCCGGCCTGCTGGCCGAGAAGCTCCTCACGCACAGCCCCCACCTGGACCGGGTGTTCTTCGGCAACAGCGGCACGGAGGCGGTCGAGACCGCCCTGAAGTTCGCCCGGTACGCGACCGGCAGACCGCGCGTCCTGTACTGCGAGCACGCCTTCCACGGCCTGACCACCGGTTCCCTCTCCGTCAACGGCGAGTCCGGCTTCCGGGACGGCTTCGCCCCGCTGCTGCCCGACACGGCCGTACCGCTCGGCGACCTCGACGCGCTGGAGCGGGAGCTGCGCAGGGGGGACGTGGCCGCACTGATCGTGGAGCCGATCCAGGGCAAGGGCGTGCACGAGGCCCCGCCCGGCTATCTGCGGGCCGCGCAGGAGCTGCTGCACCGGCACAAGGCGCTGCTGATCGCCGACGAGGTGCAGACCGGACTGGGCAGGACCGGCGACTTCTACGCCCACCAGCACGAGGAAGGTGTCGAACCGGACCTGGTGTGCGTGGCCAAGGCGCTCTCCGGCGGTTACGTACCGGTGGGCGCCACGATCGGCAAGGACTGGATCTTCAGGAAGGTCTACTCGTCGATGGACCGGGTGCTGGTCCACTCGGCCAGCTTCGGGGCCAACGCCCAGGCCATGGCGGCGGGCCTCGCGGTGCTGTCGGTCATGGAGAACGAGCGGATCGTCGCCCGCGCCCGCGGCACCGGCGAACTGCTGCGGACCCGGCTGGCCGCACTCACCGAGAAGTACGAGCTGCTCGCCGACGTCCGCGGCCGGGGCCTGATGATCGGCATCGAGTTCGGCCGGCCCCGGTCACTGAGACTGCGCTCGCGCTGGACCGTGCTCCAGGCCGCCCGCAAGGGACTCTTCGCGCAGATGGTGGTCGTCCCGCTGCTGCAACGGCACCGCGTCCTCACCCAGGTCTCCGGCGACCGCCTGGAGGTAATCAAACTGATCCCGCCGCTGATCATCGACGAGGAGGACGTCAACCGGTTCGTGGACGCCTTCACCGCGGTGATGGACGACGCGCACGACGGCGGCCTGGTGTGGGAGTTCGGCAGGACGCTGGTGAAACAGGCGGTGACCGACCGCTGACCCTCGCGCCCGTACCGGGTTTGCCTCTGAGGCAAGAAAATTGCCAGTGGGGCAAATCCGGGGCTCAATGGAGGCATGAGCTCCTCCGAGTCCGGGCCGCCGGCCGAACCGGCCGACGCGCTCCCCGTGGTCGCGCCGCAACTGCGCGCCCTGCGGCGACGGGCCTCCCTCACACTGGAGGCCGCCGCCCGCGACGCGGGTCTGTCGCCCGCCCATCTCTCCCGGCTGGAGACCGGACAGCGCCAGCCCTCGCTGCCGATGCTGCTCTCCCTCGCCCGCGTCTACGGTACGACCGTCTCCGAGCTGCTCGGTGAGTCGGCCGCCGACCGGGACGCCGTGGTGCGCGCCGCCGGCATGGAGTCCACGGCGGCGGGCGGCTGGACGTACTGGCAGGCCGGTGCCGCCGGGCGCGGTATGCAGGCCCTGCGGGTCCATGTGCCGTACGGCTCCCAGGGCGACATCGTGCGCGTCCACCCCGGCGAGGAATGGCTGTACGTCCTCAAGGGGCGGCTGCGGCTGCGCCTCGGGGACACCCTGCACCGGCTCGCCCCGGGCGACAGCGCGCACTTCGACTCGCTGACCCCGCACCGTATCGCCGCCGCCGACCCCGACGGGGTCGAGCTGCTGTTCGTCCACACCCTGCTGCAGAGTCCCACGGCCGCGCTGTGCCTGGGCCCGATCCACGGAGAAGCGACATGACCGGCAAAGACATGGAAGAGAAGCTCCCCCCGGCCCTGTGGGTGCGGCTGTTCATCTACATCGTGGTGGGACACCTCTTCGCGGCCTTCATCTACTTCCTCTTCGAGATCGCGCCGAAGAAGTAGGCGCCCGCCTCAGTCGAGCAGGCGCTCACGCAGCCGCTCCCGGTCCTCGGGCGTGAGCCCGAGCGCCTGCTCCAGATACGGCTCCACACCGCCCCAGGTCTCCTCGACGGTCTCGAAGGCCGCGGACAGGTACTCCGCGCGCGCGTCGAACAGCGGGCTGAGCAGCTCCATGACCTCGGGGGAGTAGGCCGAGGCGGAGCTGCCGCTGCGCTGCACCTTGTAGCGGCGGTGCTTGGCGTTGGACTTCAGGTAGTCGTCGACGATCGCGTCGCGCTCGACGCCCACCGCGAGCAGCGTCACCGCCACCGACAGCCCCGCGCGGTCCTTGCCCGCCGCGCAGTGCATCAGAGCGGGGACGCTGTCCTCGGCGAGCGAGCGCAGCACCCGGGAGTGCTCGGTGGTGCGCTCCTTGATGATCATGCGGTAGGAGCTGATCATCCGGTCCGCGCCCTTGCCGTCGTCGAGGATCGAGCGGAGCTGCTCCAGATCGCCGTCGCGGACCATCTTCCAGAACTCGGCGCCGTCGGCCGGGTCGCTGAGCGGCAGGTTCACGTTGCGCACACCCGGCAGCGCGACGTCCGGCCCCTCCAGCCTCTGGTCGGCCGCGTTGCGGAAGTCGAAGACCGTGTGCAGTCCGAGCGAGGACAGGAAGACGGTGTCCTCCGCGGTCGCGTGGGCGAGATGACCGCTGCGGAACAGCACCCCGTGCCGCACCCGCCTGCCGTCGACGGTCGGCAGTCCGCCCACGTCGCGGAAGTTGCGTACTCCGGCCAGCTCGGGTTCGGTCGACGGCACCTGCTGCGTCACGAAGGACTCCTCCCACTCGACGCCGCCGACGGGGCTCGTCGACGGGCACGCCTCGACGATACGACATGCCTGCCTGGGGCAATGAGTTGTCCACAGGCATTGCCCGACGGCCCCCGCGCCCCCGATGATGTTGGTGTCTGATCGCATCTGTTCGGGTATGTTGGAGGTTCGGTGACGCAGGTCTCCCAAGACGGTCGTACATGGCTCCTGTCGGGGCCGGCCAGCAGCTACGCGCTCCATGTCACGGACCGCGACGAGCTGGTGCATCTGCACTGGGGCCCGGGCATCACGCTCGCCGACGCGGAGGCCCTCGCCGCGCGCCCGCTGCCGGACGACTGGCCGTTCGAGTCCCGCCTGGACGGGCGCGAGGAGTACCCGGTCGAGGGCGGCCCCCGCTTCGTCCGGCCCGCCCTGTCCGTACGCACCGCCGACGGGCGGCGCGGCACCGAGTGGGTCTTCGACGGCCACGTGACGGACGACGGCGAAACCGGCGACGGCGAACTCCGTCTCCGCTTCCGCGACGGCGAGCTGACCGCGACCCTGCACTACCGGATGCGCGACGACGTGCTCGAACGCTGGGTGACCCTGCACAACCGGGGACCCGCGGTCGAGCTCCTGCGCGCCGACTCCGCCACCTGGACCCTGCCCGAGCGCGAGCACTGGCGGCTGTCCCAGCTCCACGGCCGCTGGGCCGCCGAGTCCCGGCTGACCCGCTCCCCGCTCACCTACGGCGAGAAGGTCATCGGCAGCCGCCGCGGCCACACCGGACACCAGCACCTGCCCTGGGTCGCGCTCGACACCGACGCGACCGAGGAACGCGGCGAGGTCTACGGCTGTGCCCTCGGCTGGTCCGGCTCCTGGCGCATCTCGGTCGCCCAACTCCCCGACGCGCGCGTGCAGATCACCGGCGGCGCGGGACACGACGACTCCGGCCTGCTGATGCTGGGCACGGAGGAGACGTACGTCACACCGGTCTTCGCCGGTCTGTGGAGCGACGGCGGCTTCGGCGGCGCCAGCCGCGCCTGGCACGCCTACCAGCGGACGTACGTCGTCCCGGACGCGGACCGGGACCGGCCCGTGCTGTTCAACTCCTGGGAGGCCACCGGGTTCGACATCTCGGAGGAGCAGCAGCGGGGGCTCGCGGCGCGGGCCGCCGCGATGGGCGTCGAACTGTTCGTGGTCGACGACGGCTGGTTCGGGGCGCGTACGAGCGACCGGGCCGGGCTCGGCGACTGGACGCCCAACCCCGACCGCTTCCCCGGCGGCCTGAAACCCCTCGCCGACCATGTGCACGGGCTCGGGATGAAGTTCGGCATCTGGGTCGAGCCGGAGATGGTCAACCCCGACAGCGACCTGTACCGCGCGCACCCCGACTGGGTGCAGTTCCAGCCGGGCCGCCGGCGCACGGAGTTCCGCAACCAGCTCGTGCTCAACCTCGCGCGGGACGACGTGCGGGAGTACCTCTGGGAGCAGCTCGACGGACTGCTCTCCGGCGTCCCCGTCGACTATGTGAAGTGGGACTTCAACCGCTGCTCCACCGACGCCGGGTGGCCGGACGACCCGTACCCGCAGCGGCTGTGGACCGACCATGTGCGCGGCCTGTACGCGCTGCTGGACCGGTTGCGGGCGGCCCATCCGGACGTGGCCTTCGAGTCCTGCTCGGGCGGCGGCGGGCGGATCGACCTGGGGGTCCTCTCCCGTACCGACCAGGTGTGGACCTCGGACAACACCGACCCGCTCGACCGGCTCGCCGTCCAGCACGGCTTCAGCCAGCTCCACCCGGCCCGGGTGATGGCCGCCTGGGTCACCGACAGCCCGAACGCGATGCTCAACGGACGGGTCAGTTCGCTGCGCTTCCGGTTCGTCAGCGCCATGGCGGGGGTGCTCGGCGTCGGCGGCGACCTCGCGCGGTGGACCGGGGAGGAGCTCGCCGAGGCGCGGGAGTGGGTCGCGCTCTACAAGGAGATCCGGCCCGTCGTCCAGCGCGGCGACCTGTACCGGCTGCGGCCCCCGGAGGGCGGACTGAGCGCGGTGCAGTACGTCCTCGGCGACGAGACCGTCGTCCTCGCCTGCCTCCAGGCGCAGCACTACGGAGAGCCCGTCCCGGCCCTCCGGCTGCGCGGCCTCGACCCGGAGGCGTCGTACGAATGCCGCGAAACCGGCGAAACGTACCGAGGCGCCCTCTTGCTGCACCACGGGCTGCGCACCGGTCTGCGGGGGGATCTGGACGCCGCGGTGGTGCGGCTGCGGCGCCTGTGATCTAACGATTGGGGCGTTCTGTCCGATTAGGAGTATTCGCCATAACGTGCCCCGAAAGGAAGGGAGATGGGGAAGGGGTGCGTGAGCAGCGTCATATCCGTGACGATGCGTTGTCGCCATGCTCACGTAATCCTGTGGAGCCGCAAGGGAATTCGCGGGGAAAAGGGAATCCCGGCTGACGCTCGGTGACGCCGATTCCGCCTTTGGATCACGGAGAAACACGTGCGCGGTGAACCTCGCGCTTGTCCCCCCACGTCCGGGTCGCTTACGTTCGCCACCGATCCGGACGGACGCCCAATCCTGCCGCCGCCCGGAGCCCGTACACACTGACCCGTACACGGCAGGAGCGGGGGACCCACAGGTACCACTGCCTGTTCCGGTTCCCGGAACGGCTTGGGGTTAAGCCGCGTGACAACGCGGCCGGGCATCTCCAGCCCGAACCCGACAGCTCACCTCGCAGGCGCCGGAGAGGAATTCGACATGCCCGCGAAGGGTAAGCACCGCCGTACCAAGGCCCAGCGTTTCACCCGCTCCATCGCCGTCGCCGGAACCGGTGGCGCCGCACTCGCCCTGCCGCTTCTCGGCGCCACCGGCGCGCACGCCGCGACGCCTCAGAGCGCCCCCGAGAAGGCCGTCCAGTCCCTTTCCGTCGCCGGCCAGAAGACCGTCGCCGAAAAGGGCGACGAGACCCGCACGTACACCGTGAAGGCCGGCGACTACCTCGCGAAGATCGCCGAGACGGAGCACGTCGACGGTGGCTGGAAGCAGCTCTACACGGACAACCGTGAGGCCATCGGCGACGACCCGTCGCTCATCCACCCCGGCCTGAAGCTCTCCGTCGACGGCGGGGCCGCCGCGAGCGCGCCGGAGAAGTCGTCCGCCCCGGAGGCCCCGGAGACCCCGCAGGCCTCGGAGCAGGAGGCCGAGAAGCCGGCGGAGCAGCCCTCCTCGGACGCCTCCGCCCAGACCACGAGCACCGACCAGGCCACGAGCACCGACCAGGCCGCGAGCGCCTCCGGTTACAGCTCCCCGGTGCCCGGCGGCGGTCTCGGCACCGCCTACAAGGTGGCCGGCAGCATGTGGTCCAGCGGCTACCACACCGGCGTCGACTTCGCCGTCCCGACCGGCACCTCCCTGAAGGCCGTCGGCGCGGGCACCGTCGTCTCCGCGGGCTGGGCCGGCGCGTACGGCAACCAGGTCGTCATCCGGCTCGAGGACGGCCACTACGCCCAGTACGCACACCTGTCCTCGCTCTCCGTCTCGGCCGGCCAGACCGTGACCGGCGGTCAGCAGGTCGGCCTCTCCGGCTCGACCGGCAACTCGACCGGCCCGCACCTGCACTTCGAGATCCGCACCACCCCGGACTACGGCTCGGACGTGGACCCGGTCTCCTACCTCCGCTCCAAGGGCGTCTCCATCGGCTGACCCCCGCGGCGACCCTCCTGACACGCACGCCGAAGGCCGGACCCCGATCCCCGGGGCCGGCCTTCGGCGTATTCCGGAATTGGCCAACATTTTGAGAGTGTCTTATCTCACCGCCCGTCAACCCTTCCTTACGGTCGCGTAGGTCACATTCGAAGGTGAATCATGAGCGGCTGTGGCAGACGATTCGAAGAGTGACAGCAGAGCAGTGATCGGGTCGTACGTGGCGGTGGGGGACAGCTTCACCGAGGGCGTCGGCGACCCTGGCCCCGACGGGGCGTTCGTCGGCTGGGCCGACCGGTTCGCCGTGCTTCTCGCGGACCTCCGCCCCGAGGGCGACTTCGCGTACACCAATCTCGCCGTACGCGGAAAGCTGCTGGACCAGATCATGGCCGACCAGCTGCCGAAGGCGGTCGAACTCGCCCCCGACCTGGTCTCGTTCTGCGCGGGCGGCAACGACATCCTCCGCCCCGGCAGCGACCCGGACGAGGTGGCCGAGCGGTTCGAGCGGGCGATCGCCGCGCTCACGGCCGTGTCCGGCACGGTGCTGGTGACGACCGGGTTCGACACCCGCGGCGTGCCCCTGCTGAAGCATCTGCGCGGCAAGATCGCGACGTACAACGGGCATGTGCGGGCCGTCGCCGACCGCTACGGCTGCCCCGTCCTCGACCTGTGGTCCCTCAGGAGCGTCCAGGACCGCAGGGCCTGGGACGCCGACCGGCTGCACCTGTCCCCGGAGGGGCACACCCGCGTCGCGCTCCGCGCCGGGCAGGCCCTCGGCCTGGACACCCCCGCCGACCCGGAACAGGCCTGGCCGCCCCTGCCGCCCCGCGGCACCCTCGACATCCGGCGGGACGACGTCCAGTGGGCCCGCGAGTACCTGGTGCCGTGGATCGGCCGCCGGCTGCGCGGGGAGTCGTCGGGCGACCACGTGATCGCCAAGGGGCCGCTGTCGCCGGACGACATCAAGGTACGGATCGCCTCGGTGGCGTGAGGGCCGTTCTCCCGCTCGCGGCCGTATCCGGCACCGCGGTGCCGGACGCGGCCGCTCATAATGGAATGTCTGACCGACTCCACTTGGAGGTACCGTGGCCGGTTCCCGTTCCCAGAGCTCCGGGCTGCGCGCCCTGCGGCCCGTGGCCTTCGGCGCGGACCCGAGTGGCGAGCGCATGGCGCGCATCCGCAGATCCCCGCACTTCAAGGACGGCGTGTTCCAGAATCCCGGGGGCGCCGCCCGGATCCGCCCGTCGGGGTCGACGCGGGACCTGGCGAAGACCTACTTCGACAAGGACTCCCGGTCCCGCCGTGCCCCCAGGGGCGCCGTCCCGGTGCACCCGACCACCCTGGCCGACATCTCCCGTCCGCCGGCCACCGGGCTGCGCCTGACCTGGATGGGCCATTCCAGTGTGCTCGCGGAGATCGACGGACACCGGGTCCTGTTCGACCCCGTGTGGGGTGAGCGCTGCTCACCGTTCCCCTTCGCCGGACCCAGGCGGCTGCACCCCGCCCCGCTGCCGCTGGCCGCGCTCGGCCCGGTCGACGTCGTCGTGATCTCACACGACCACTACGACCACCTGGACCTGCCCACGATCAAGGCGCTGGCCGGCACGGACACCCTGTTCGCCGTGCCCCTCGGCGTCGGCGCGCACCTGGAGCGCTGGGGCGTGTCCGCCGGACGGCTGCGCGAGCTGGACTGGCACGAGACGACGAAGATCGGCGGGCTCACCCTCACCGCCACCCCGGCCCGCCACTTCTGCGGCCGGGGCCTGCGCAACACCCAGCACACCCTGTGGGCCTCCTGGGTGGCCGCGGGCGAGGAGCACCGGATCTACCACAGCGGTGACACCGGCTACTTCGAGGGCTTCAAGGACATCGGCACCGGCCACGGCCCGTTCGACGCCACGATGATCCAGGTCGGCGCGTACTCGGACTTCTGGCCCGACATCCACATGACGCCCGAGGAGGGCGTCCGGGCCCATCTCGACCTGCAGGGCGGCGAGGCGGCCGGCGTGCTGCTGCCCATCCACTGGGGCACCTTCAATCTGGCGCCGCACGCGTGGGCGGAGCCGGGGGAGTGGATGAAGGACGCCGCCGAGGAGGCCGGCCAGGCGGTGGCGTTCCCCCGGCCGGGCGAGCCGTTCGAGCCGGCGGGGAAGGTGCCGGTGGAGGCGTGGTGGCGGGCGGTGTCCGGTCCGATCGCCCGTCCGTGGCGCCGTCCCCGGAGCGCTGAGGGTGTGGCCGGGACGAGCAGGGGTGATCTCGACCTCGCCGGCGAGCGGTGACGTCGGTCGCACTCTCGGCCATCGTCGGAGGCGGCATCCGGGCCGCGTCTGACATGTGGTCACAGAGACTGCCGCACCAAGGTGAGCTGGGCAGTCGCTTCGCAGCGGACGGCAAGTCCGTCGTACCTCGTGTCCACGTCGGGGGCCCGTGCCGGCGGACCGGTCCGGTGCTCGGCCCGCCGTCTGCGGTCCCGGAATGGTTCGGCGGGAAGCGGATTCCGCGCTCCTGCCATCTCGTGAGTCACCTCCACGAGGTTCACCGGGCGGTCGAGGAGGCCGTGTTGCTCGGGCTTGGGGCAGCCCTGGCAGCCGAGGGCCTTGGTCTTCGAGGGGTGCGGGACAGGAACGGCGAGGTCCTCGCTGCGGCGTGTGCGCAGGTGTTCGCGGTAGGGGTCGACGAGGCCGGGGCGGCGTCAGGGGCCGGGCTACCAGTTGCGGGCGGCGCGCCGGAGGGTGTCGCGTACTCGGAATACGTCGGGGTTGGCTTCGCTGCCGGGGCGCTGCACGAGGAGAAGGGTGTTCAGCGGCGGTTCCTCCGGTGCGTGGAGTGGGGTGAGACGGCCGGAGCCGAGGTATTCCCGACACAGTGAGCGGGGCCGCACGCTGGCGCCGGCTCCCGCGTTGACGGCGGACAGCACCGCGTAGAGGCTGGGCACGGTGACCGCCGGGGCGGTCGGGGACGGCGAAGCCGCGCGCCGCCAGGAGCGGGTGGATCTCGCCGATGGCGCGGGAGACCGTGGAGCGGGCCGTGCGGGAGCCCCGTGCGCAGGTGGACCAGAGTGACCAGCACCAGGTCGGCCCAGACCAGGTCGTGCTTCGGGCCGGCACCGACCGCCCGCCGCCGCGCAGCACCTCGCCGCGCACGCGGTGCCGACTCGCGCCGCGCCAGCCACGGGTCTGCCACGGGTCTGCCAACTCCTCGATCAGATCGCCGAGATGTGCACGGGAGACGCCGCAGAGGACAGGATGGGACAAGGCCGCACGGTCCCACTTCTTGGTCACACGCGAAGGACCCGTGCGGCCGCTGTCACGTCACGCCGTGGAAGACAGCCTCGCGGACCGGGGCGGGGCCGTGGCACCGGCGCAGTCCGGGCCCGTGACGCGCAGGGCAGGACCTATACCGTCGACCCGCGCGGGGTCTCGACCGCCAGGACGTGTTCGACCGCCTGGATCAGCGTCTCCTTGACCGAGGCGCGCAGGCGGGCGTCGCAGAGCAGGACCGGTACGTGCGGGCCCAGCGCCAGCGCCTGGCGTACCGTCTCCGCCGGGTACCGGCGGGCGCCCTCGAAACAGTTGACGGCGACCACGAACGGCAGCCCGCTGCGCTCGAAGTGGTCGACGGCCGGGAAGCAGTCGGGCAGCCGTCGGGTGTCGGCCAGGACGACCGCGCAGAGCGCCCCGGCGGCCAGTTCCTCCCACATGAACCAGAAGCGGTCCTGGCCGGGGGTGCCGAACAGGAAGAGCGCGAGACGGTTGTGGATGGTGATCCGGCCGAAGTCCAGGGCCACCGTGGTCGTGCCCTCCCGTTCGACACCCGACAGATCGTCCACGTCGATACCGGACCGTGTCAGCGTCTCCTCCGTGTGGAAGGGGAGGATCCCGCTGACCGTGGGGACCAACGTGCTCTTCCCCACCCCGAAGCCCCCTGCCACCAGGATCTTCGCGGCGTCCGGCAGCTCTGTCTGTGGCATGGCGGGCGTCCCGTACTCACAGGGCGCGCAGTCCTTCGCGTACTTCTCTGATCATCCGGACGCTGGGCCGCGCCGCCGGGTCGGCGGGCTGCCGCACCCGGATGTCCCGGGCGTTGAAGAGGTCTCCGGGCAGCACACGTACGACTCCCACCGGCAGGTTCATGCGCGCGGCCACCTCACCCACCGGGCGCGGGCTGCGGCAGAGGGCGAGGATCGCCCGGTGCTCGGGCTGCGTCTCCACCTCGTGCTGGAGGGTGTCGACCGTCGCGACCACGAAGGCCACCAGGTCGAAGAAGCAACCCTCGTCGCGGGTCCGTCCCCGCACCATGGCGTACGGGCGGACGACCGGGCCGGCCGCCTCGTCCACCCAATGCGCGCTGGTCATCGTGACTCGACCGACATGTGGAAGCCGAGGCGTTTGACCAGCATGGCCATCTCGAAGGCGACGACGCCGATGCCCGCGCCCTGGCGGGTCAGCGCCGTCGGATCTGGAGGGCTGTCACGGTTCGGCCGAGGGGCGTGGCGAGGTGGTTGCCGATGGTGTCGACGCGCGAGAGGGTCAGCGCGTTGCCGAGAGCCAGGTGGGCGGCGTAGCCGCAGAGCGCGGCCAGTGACACCAGCGGGAGCAGGAGGAGCGCGGTGAACTTGCGGCGGATGGACCAGCCCTGACGTTTCATTGAGGCCCTGTCGAGTAGCGCGGTGGCGCGGCTGCCGGCGAATGGATGAAGTACTTCCGCGACGCGGAGAGCGCCTTCTCCACGGCGTGAAGAGGGTGTGCGGCTCATGTGCGGGCCGAGTGGAAAGGGGCTCATGACCATGGCGGGATCTCCACGTCCTGATCATGCTGGAGCGGACCTGACGGGCTGTTATTTAATATTGTCCGACATTTTTGTTAACGCGGAAGGGTCCGCTGTCGCGCCGCTCGCGCGGAATGCGGCCCGGGTTCCGGTCGACGCCGTGACGGCGCTGCCGCCCCGCGTCCTTCGGGCACTCGAACGGTTTCGTTGCCGCGTCGGCCCCGGCCGGTGCGGGTTCCTGGCGGGGCCCGAGCGGTCCTGCGGATGACTGGTGACGGCGTGCGAGGACGGCGCCGACCGGTTCCGGCGCAACGTCCTGGCGCCGGCGGACCGCGGCTCCACGGTCCCGTCGTGCGGGCCCTCGGCGACCACTGACTGAACACCGTACGGCGTGGCGCAGCCTTCCTGCCCTGACCGAACGGTTGCGGAGAGTGATGCTCTGGCCGGAGGGGTGGGGTGCGGCGACGGCGGCCGGAAGTGTCCGACCCGCCGGCCCGGACGGTCGGCGGGCACGCGGACAAGGCTCGGGCGACCGGGAGCCCTTCTCCCTTCACGGATTCGCTGCGACCGCTTGTGACCAGCCCCGATCGCTCCTTGTTCACTCCCGATCCCTCGCTCGGGAGGGTTATCGGTCTGTCGTACGAAGCCTCATACCAGAGCGCGATGCTGTCCGCATGAGTTTGTCAACTGCCCACCGCACATGATGCGGTGGCGACTACGTTGAGTGTCGGTCGGGCGGCACCGCGGCACCTCATGCCGTAGGGCGCTTCTGCGTCGGAGGCCGCGTCCAACAGTCGGATCAGGGAGCGGGGACCGGTACGTGCAGCCACAAGGCGGACGAGGGAGTGGACGGGGCGAGGGACCCCGACGCCCGGGCCCGGCCGGTGTCCCGGGCCCGGCCGGTGTCCCGGGCCCGGCCGGTGTCCCGGGCCCGGCCGGAGCGCGAGGCACCGTCGGCACCACGGTCGTGGCCCGCGAGCCGGACCGCACCGATGCGAACCCCGCCGACGTCCGGGCCCGCCGGACCGGCCCGGCCGCCCGCGCGGACCGCCGTGCAGGCGGACGGCACGGTCGGCCGGCCGCACGGACCGCTCCCATGCCGCCCGAGGCGCCGATACGGCCCCAACTGCTGCGTCTCGCCGTGCTCCCGCCCGTGGCGGTGGCCCTCAGCGCCTGCGCGGCCGTGCTCTTCACCGTCCGCTCCACCGGGGTCCGGCCGGGCCTCACCCTGTGGGCCGTCCTCGGCGGCGCCGCCTCGGTGACGTTCGCCGGCATCGTCATCGCCGCCGTGGCCGCCGACCGCGCCGCCCGGTCCGTGCGCGACCGCATCGGCACGCTGCGCCGAAGCACCGCCCGGCGCGAGGCCGACCTGGGCGCTCTCGTCGAGACACTGCGCCGCGGCGACGCCCCGCCCCCACGCGGGCAGCGGGGCGAACAGGCCGATGCCCTCGACGACGACGCCGACTTCGACCTGCTCGCCACCGACCTCGCCCGCGCGCACGACGGGGCCGTCCACGCCGTCGTGCAGGCGTACCGGCTCTCCAGCCAGACCGGCAGCGAACAGAAGCTCGAGGTGTTCGTCAACCTCGCCCGGCGCCTGCAGTCCCTGGTGCACCGCGAGATCTCCCTCCTCGACGAGCTGGAGAACGAGATGGAGGACCCCGACCTGCTCAAGGGGCTCTTCCACGTCGACCACCTCGCCACCCGCATCCGCCGCCACGCCGAGAACCTCGCCGTGCTCGGCGGGGCCGTCTCCCGGCGGCAGTGGAGCAACCCGGTCTCCATGACCGAGGTGCTGCGCTCGGCGATCGCCGAGGTCGAACAGTACTCACGGGTCAAGCTCGTGCCGCCGATCGACGGCACCCTGCGCGGGCACGCCGTCGCCGACGTCATCCACCTGCTCGCCGAACTCGTCGAGAACGCCACGGTGTTCTCCGCCCCGCACACCCAGGTGCTGCTGCGGGCCAACCTCGTCACCTCCGGGCTCGCCGTCGAGGTCGAGGACCGCGGACTCGGCATGCCCGTCGGCGAACAGGACCGGATGAACGCGCTGCTCACCGACCCCGACCAGGTGCATGTCGCCAGCCTGCTGGCCGACGGCCGGATCGGCCTGTTCGTGGTCTCCCAGCTCGCCAAGCGGCACGGCATCCACGTACGGCTCCAGAGCAACATCTACGGCGGGGTCCAGGCCGTGCTCGTGGTGCCGCAGGCACTGCTCGGCACGGAGCCGGGGACCGCCGGCGGCGGACAGGGCGCGGCACCGCAGCCGCACGACCGCGGCACCGGCGCCGCCCCGACGGCCCGTCACATGTCCGTCGTACCGGCTCCCACGGACGTTCCGACGCCGGACGGAGGGCAGGCGCAGGCACCCGCGGCACCCCTCACGCCCGCCGTCCCACCGCCCTGGCCCCCCGCCCGGCCCCCGTCACCCGCCGGTGACGCACCCGCCCCGCCGCTGCCCCTGCGCGGCGCCCGTGAGATGCGCCCCGGCCCCGCCGAGGCCGTACCCGGTGTCCACCACGCCGACCGGGACGACGCCCTCACGGACCACGGGACCCCGCCCCTCACCCCGCGCGGCGGCGCGGTGCGCGGCACCATGGGCAGACCCCGGCTGCCCCGCCGCCGCGCCCAGGAGCACATCGTCCCGCAGCTCCGCGACGGCCCCGCGCCCCGCCAGGACACCGAGTACGTCGCCGGACACGACCCCAACCTGATGGCCGCCTTCCAACGCGGCGTCGGCCTCGCGGAGTCCCGGCAGGAGTCCCCCGCCACACCGCGGCCCGCCCTGCCCGCACCCCCCACCGACCACCCCGCCCGACACGGCGGGAGCACGCCCGCCGGATGACCGGCACCACCCCCAGCGCTCCCGCAGACCTTCCTACCCCAAGGAGTCGATCCACCATGGCGAGCGATGCGCCGACCGCCCAGGTATCCGACCTCGACTGGCTGATGAGCGGCCTCGTGCAACGCGTACCGCACACCAGCAGCGCCGTCCTGCTGTCCTGCGACGGACTGGTGAAGTCCGTGCACGGCCTCGACCCGGACGCCGCCGACCACATGGCCGCCCTGGCCTCCGGCCTGTACTCCCTCGGCCGCAGCGCCGGCGTCCGCTTCGGTGACGGCGGCGACGTCCGCCAGGTCGTCGTCGAGCTCGACTCGGCCCTGCTGTTCGTCACCACCGCCGGCTCCGGCACCTGCCTCGCCGTCATGGCCGGCCGCGAGGCCGACGCGGCGGTGCTCGGCTACGAGATGGCGATGCTGGTCAAGTCCGTACGGCCGTACCTGATGACCGCTCCCCGCCAGCAGGGCGTCGAACCGCCGGCGATGAGGCATTGAACGTGACGGCGGCCGGTGACGGGCCCTGGCTCGACGACGCGGCCGGACGGCTGGTGCGCCCCTTCACGGTCAGCGACGGCCGCACCCGTCCCACCGTCGCCCTCGACCTCATGTCGCAGGTCAGAGCCACCGGCGCCACCCCCTTCGGCTATCTCGGCCCCGAGCACGCGCAGGCCCTCGACCTGTGCCGCGCTCCCGTCCCGGTCGCCGAGGTCGCCGCCCATCTCAGGCTGCCGGTGGCCGTCACCAAGGTGCTGCTGGCGGACCTCGTCGACTGCGGGGCGCTCACCGACAAGCCCCCCGCGTTCCACCACAACCCGACGGACCGGGCCCTTCTGGAGGCAGTGCTCGATGGACTACGACGACAGCTCTGACCACGTCGACGGCGCGGACCACGACGACCCGTTCCCCACCGCACTCAAGATCCTGGTGGCGGGCGGGTTCGGCGTGGGCAAGACGACCTTCGTCGGCGCGGTCAGCGAGATCGCGCCACTCAGCACGGAGGAACTCCTCACCACGGTCAGCGCCGCCACCGACGACCTCGACGGCATCGAGAACAAGGTCGAGACGACCGTGGCCATGGACTTCGGCCGCATCACCCTCGACGCGGAACACGTGCTGTACCTGTTCGGCACCCCCGGCCAGGAACGGTTCTGGTTCATGTGGGACGAGCTCTGCGAGGGCGCGCTCGGCGCGGTCATACTCGCCGACACCCGGCGCCTGGAGGAGTGCTTCGCGGCGGTCGACTTCTTCGAACAGCGCGGTCTCGGATTCGTCGTCGCCGTCAACGAGTTCGACGGCGCCTTCCGCTACGACCCCGGGGAGGTGCGCGCCGCCCTCGACCTTCCCGCGGAGATCCCCGTCGTCCGCTGCGACGCCCGGATCTCCAGTTCCGGCGTCCAGACCCTGCTGACCCTGGTCCGCCACCTCATCGCCCACACCCCGGCCGTCACGACGGGGTATGGCGCCCACATGTGATCCCCGCACACCCTCGGAGCCCCTGTATGACCTTCCCCCATGACCTGGGAGCCCGCCCATGAGCTACGACCCGCCCCGCCCGGCAGGTCGTCTGCTGCTCACCCCCGAGGACGGCCAAGCACCGGAGCGCGCCCGCAGACTGCGCCGGCTGGGACTGGGGGAGCACCCCGAGCCCGCGCTCGACGCCTTCGCGTACGGCCTCGCCGAGCTCACCGGCGCGCCGTACGCCATGGTCAACCTGCCCGGTGAGAAAGGGCAGTTCTTCGCGGGCCTGCACATCCCGCCCGCCGCACCGTTCGTGCGTGGCGACGGCACCGGCGCCCTGCTGGGCCGGGTGCTCCCCCGTGACCACGGTTTCTGCCCCCATGTGATGGCCCGGCGCAGGGCGCTGGTCCTGGAGGACGTGAGCGACTACCCGCGGTTCGCGGGCAACCCGGTGGTGGACGAGTTCGGCATCCGCTCCTACCTGGGCGCGCCGCTCATCGACGGCACCGGCATGGTGCTCGGCACCGTGTCGGTCACCGACATCCAGCCCCGCGCCTGGGGACAGCCGGGGCTCGCCGCCATCAAGGCACGGGCCGCGGATCTCGTCGTACGGCTGGAGCGCCGGGAGGACGACGGGCTGCCGCTGTGACTCCGCGCGGCACAGGGCCGGACGGGTGACGGTGTGAAGGAAAGCTGTGGCCGCGCTTAAGAAATCCTCGATGGACCGGTGAGGGTGTCGTACGGCAGATTGCAGTGCGATTCCACCCCTCTTCCCGACCGGGGCCGCTTCGGCGTGCCCGCGGGCCGGGACCCGATCCTCAGGAGCCGTAGCGTTGAAGGCGCTGGTCAAGGAGAAGGCGGAGCCCGGCCTGTGGCTCACGGACGTCCCGGAGCCCGCCGTCGGACCCGGCGACGTGCTGATCAAGGTGCTGCGCACCGGTATCTGCGGCACCGACCTGCACATCCGGTCCTGGGACGGCTGGGCCCGGCAGACGATCAGCACCCCGCTGGTCCTCGGGCACGAGTTCGTCGGCGAGGTCGTGGAGACCGGCGGGGACGTCACCGACATCAAGACCGGTGACCGGGTCAGCGGCGAGGGCCACCTGGTGTGCGGCAAGTGCCGCAACTGCCTGGCCGGACGCCGCCACCTGTGCCGGGCCACGGTCGGCCTCGGCGTCGGACGCGACGGCGCCTTCGCCGAGTACGTCGTGCTCCCCGCCACCAACGTCTGGGTGCACCGGGTGCCCGTCGACCTCGACGTCGCCGCGATCTTCGACCCGTTCGGCAACGCCGTGCACACCGCGCTGTCCTTCCCGCTCGTCGGCGAGGACGTCCTGATCACCGGCGCCGGTCCGATCGGTCTGATGGCCGCCGCGGTCGCGCGGCACGCGGGCGCGCGCAACGTCGTGATCACCGACGTCAGCGAGGAGCGCCTGGAGCTCGCCCGCAAGATCGGCGCGACCCTGGCGCTCAACGTCGCCGAGTCCACCATCGCCGACGGGCAGCACGCCCTCGGCCTGCGCGAGGGCTTCGACATCGGCCTGGAGATGTCCGGCCGCCCCGAGGCCGTGCGCGACATGATCGCCAACATGACGCACGGCGGCCGGATCGCCATGCTCGGCCTGCCGGCCGAGGAGTTCCCGGTCGACTGGGCCCGGATCGTCACCTCGATGATCACCATCAAGGGCATCTACGGCCGTGAGATGTTCGAGACCTGGTACGCCATGTCGGTGCTGCTGGAGGGCGGCCTGGACCTCGCCCCCGTGATCACCGGCCGCTACTCCTACCGCGACTTCGAGGCCGCCTTCGAGGAGGCGGCCGGCGGCAGGGGCGGCAAGGTCATCCTCGACTGGACCGCGTAAGCCATCCGCTGGACCGCGTAAGCCATCCGCCTCTCTGGGAGCTTCAAGATGTTCGACTCCGTGCGCGACGACCTGCGCGCCACCCTCGACGAGATCCGCGCCGCCGGACTGCACAAGCCCGAGCGCGTCATCGGCACCCCGCAGTCCGCCACCGTGAACGTCACCGCCGGCGGCCGTCCCGGTGAGGTGCTCAACTTCTGCGCCAACAACTACCTCGGCCTCGCCGACCACCCCGAGGTGGTCGCCGCCGCCCACGAGGCCCTGGACCGCTGGGGCTACGGCATGGCCTCCGTGCGCTTCATCTGCGGCACCCAGGAGGTGCACAAGGAGCTGGAGGCGCGGCTGTCGGCGTTCCTCGGCCAGGAGGACACGATCCTCTACTCCTCCTGCTTCGACGCCAACGGCGGCGTCTTCGAGACCCTGCTCGGCCCCGAGGACGCGGTGATCTCCGACGCGCTGAACCACGCGTCGATCATCGACGGCATCCGGCTCTCCAAGGCCCGCCGCTTCCGCTACGCCAACCGCGACATGGCGGACCTGGAGCGGCAGCTGAAGGAGGCCGCCGAGGGCGGCGCGCGCCGCACGCTGATCGTCACCGACGGCGTCTTCTCCATGGACGGCTACGTGGCCCCGCTGGACGAGATCTGCGACCTCGCCGACCGGCACGGCGCCATGGTCATGGTCGACGACTCGCACGCCGTCGGCTTCGTCGGCCCCGGCGGGCGCGGCACGCCCGAGCTGCACGGCGTCATGGACCGGGTCGACATCGTCACCGGCACCCTCGGCAAGGCGCTCGGCGGCGCGTCCGGCGGCTATGTCGCCGCCCGCGCGGAGATCGTCGCCCTGCTGCGCCAGCGCTCCCGCCCGTACCTGTTCTCCAACACCCTCGCCCCGGTGATCGCCGCCGCCTCCCTGAAGGTCCTCGACCTGCTGGAGTCGGCCGACGACCTGCGCGTCCGGCTGGCCGAGAACACCGCCCTGTTCCGCCGCCGGATGACCGAGGAGGGCTTCGACATCCTCCCCGGCGACCACGCCATCGCCCCGGTGATGATCGGCGACGCCTCCCGCGCGGGCCGCATGGCGGAGCTGCTGCTGGAGCGCGGGGTGTACGTGATCGGCTTCTCCTACCCCGTGGTGCCGCAGGGCCAGGCCCGCATCCGCGTCCAGCTCTCCGCCGCGCACTCCACCGAGGACGTCGACCGCGCGGTGGACGCCTTCGTGGCGGCGCGGGCGGAGCTCGACGCCTGAGCGGAACACACCGAGCGATTTGAGACAATCGCATCCATGATCGAGGCACGGCGGCTCCACATCCTCCGTGCGGTGGCCGACCACCGCACGGTCACGGCGGCAGCCGCCGCGCTCCATCTGACCCCCTCGGCCGTCTCCCAGCAGCTCGCCGCCCTGGAGCAGGAGACCGGCCACCGTCTCGTCGAGCGCGGCGCCAAGGGCGTACGGCTGACCCCGGCCGGAGAGATCCTGCTCGGCCACACCAACGCCGTCCTCGCCCAGCTGGAGCGGGCCGAGGCCGAACTGGCCGCCTACGGGGCGGGGGAGGCCGGCACGGTCACGGTCGCCGCGTTCGCCACCGGGATCGCCCAGGTCGTCGCGCCCGCCGTGGCCCGTCTCGCCGGGGCGGCGCCCGGCATCCGCATCCGGGTCCAGGACGCCGAGGGCGACGCCAGCCTGCTGATGGTCCTGGACCGGCAGGTCGACGTCGCGGTGGCGGTCGAGTACCGGGGGGCGCCGCCCGCCGACGACCCGCGACTGGCCCACGTACCGCTGTACGCCGAACCCTTCGACGCGGTCGTCCCCGTCACCCACCGCCTGGCCGACCGCGCCGAGGTGCCGCTCGCCGAGCTGGCCAAGGACCCGTGGATCGGCCCGTACCCCGGCAACCCCTGCCACGACGTGGTCGTGCTGGCCTGTGAGGGCGCCGGCTTCCAGCCCCGCCTGGAGCACTCCTCGGACGACTTCCGCGCGGTGGTCGCCCTCGCCTCGGCGGACGTCGGCGTCGCCCTGGTGCCCCGCTCGGCGCTGCGCGGCACGGACCTCACGGGCGTGGTCGTCCGCCCGGTCGACGGGGTGGCCCCGACCCGCCGCGTCTTCGCCGCCGTACGCCGCGGCGCCGAGGAACACCCGCTGATCCGCCCGGTCCTGGACGCCCTCCGCGCGGCGGCCGGGGAGGCGTAGGCCGGGAGGGCCCGGGCCGGCGCGGGGGTCACACCGCCGACCAGCCGTCGTCCACCGGCAGGATCGCCCCGTTGATGTTGCTCGCCGCGTCCGAGGCGAGGAACAGGATGGCCGCGGCCTGCTCCTCGGGCCGGGCCAGGCGGCCGAGGTTGACGAAGTGGGGGCCGAGCGCCGCGGGGCCGTGGGCGGCCGGGTCGGCGTTCACCCCGATGTTGGTGGCGGTGCCGCCCGGCGCGATGGCGTTCGCGCGGATGCCCTGCTTGCGGTACATCACCGCGAGGTTCCTGGTCAGCCCCACGACGCCGTGCTTCGAGGCGGTGTAGGCGGCGCCCGCCGCGCTGCCGCGCAGGCCCGCCTCGGAGGCGGTGTTGACGACGACGCCCTTGCCGGCCGCCAGCATGTGCGGCAGCACGGCGCGGGTGAGCAGGAAGGGCGCGGTCAGATTGACCCGGAGGACACGCTCCCACTCCGTGTCGGTCACGTCCGCCAGAGCCGTCATCCCGTCCATGATCCCGGCGTTGTTCACCAGGACGTCCACGCCTCCGAGGTGTTCGGCGGCGGTCCGCGCCACCCGGTCCACGACGGCCTGGTCGCCCAGGTCGCCGGTGACGGCGACCGCCGTGCCGCCGTCCTCCTCGATCGCCTGGACCGCCGACGCGGCGCCCGCCGCGTCGAGGTCCGCGACCAGGACCCGGGCGCCCTCGGCGGCGAAGGCCAGGGCGGCGGCCCGGCCTATCCCCGACCCGGCTCCGGTGACGATGACGCGGCGTCCGTCGAATGTGCCGGCCATGAAGCTCTCCTGTTCCTCACGTGGGGCTCCGACCGCCCCGGACGGCACCACCGTACGACTTTATGTCTCTGAGTGACATGAAATCGTGGGGGAAGATCCTCCGAGAGCTCGATCACCCGCTCACCGGAGCCGGAGGAACCGATGACCGCACCCCGTGGCCGCACCGGACGACCGCCCCTGACCGAGGCGCGCAGAACCGAGATCCGGAGGGAGATCGCCCGCGCGGCCGTGGAACTGTTCGTCACCCAGGGCGTCACGGCCACCACCGGCGAGCAGATCGGCCGGGCCGTCGGTCTGTCGGCGCGCACCGTGTGGCGCTACTTCCCGAGCAAGGAGAGCTGTGTGACACCGCTGTTCTCGGAAGGCATCGACACCCTCGCCGTCTTCCTGCGGGAGTGGCCGTCCGGGCAGCCCCTCGACCAGGCCATGGACCGGTGGCTGGCGGCGGGGCCCGGCGTGGCCGGCGGGCCCGACCAGGACACCGTCGGCGCCCTGGTCCGGCTCACCCGGACCGAACCCGGACTGCGCGCCGTCTGGCTCCAGGCCTACGACGAGGCCGAGCCGGCGTTCGCCCGCGCCCTGGCCGGGCGGGCCGGACTGCCGGCCGACGACCTGGGCGTGACGATCCGTGCGGCGATGTTCAACGCGGCCCTGCGCGCGGCCGTCGAGCACCACGCCTGGCGCGGCGAGCACGCGCGGGGCGAACGCGAGGCGGCCGAGGCCGAGTTGGAGGCGACCCTGCGCCGGGCGCTGGCCGTCGCCGCGGAGGGGATCGGATAGGGCGGCGGCTCCCCGTTACGCTGTCCGGATGACCGAGCACGCCACGTCGGAAGAGCGGAGGCCCGCGAACCGGGGGCCGCGGGCCGCCGCCGGCAACCGGGCCGCCCTGGTCGCCGCCGCCCGGGAGATCTACGCGGCGCACGGTCTGGACGCCCCGCTCTCCGCGATCGCGCGCCGGGCCGGCGTCGGGCAGGGCGTGCTGTACCGGCACTTCCCCGACCGGGACGCCGTCGCGGCGGCGGTCCTGGAGGAGAACGTGCGCCAGATCGAGCAGGCCGCCGCCGCGCAGGACGCGACCCCGGGCGGGGTGCTGGGCGTGCTGACCTGGCATCTGGCGCAGTCGGCGGCCTTCATAGGCCTCCTCCACGCCGACGGCGCGAGCGGTCGCCTGTCCGCCCACGCGTACGCCCAGGACCTGTCCGAACGGGTCGAGCGCGCCCTGCGCGGGTGCCTGCCGGACGGCCACCGCCTGACGGACGACCTGATGCTGGCCGTCGCCATGGTCTCCGGAGCCGTCACCGGCCCCACGCCCGAGACGCGTGAACACCGGGCGCTGGCGGCCTGGCGGCTGCTCGGCGTCCCGGTGGGGCCGGTGCGGCCCTTCGAGGGCTGAGCGCTCAGCCGCCGTTGGACTGCCGGATGCCCTCCGCGAGCGCGTCGAAGGTGTACAGGTACCCGCCGGCGGGTCCGCTGACGGTCATGTACGCCTTGGTCCCGCCGGGCGTGATCGCCACGTTGGTCGCCGACTCGAGTCCCTCGGCGCGGGCCGGCACCTCCACCGTCGCGAGGCGTTCGCCGTACCGGTCGTAGACGGCCATCGCGGGCCGGCCGTGCAGCGCCTGGTACAGGTTGCCGTCCGCGTCCACGGCGATGGAGTCGGTCTGCGCGATGCCGCCGTCGACGCGGACGGCCGTGTGCCGGCCGGTCGTCCCGGCCCGCTGGACGACGGGGAGGTAGGAGATCCGGTTCTCCGTCAGCTCACTGATCCACAGCCCGCGGTAGTCCACGTCGAACGAGATGCCGTTCGTCGCGGCGAGACCGTCGGCCAGGACGGTGACGTCCTCGCCGTCCCGGCCGACGCGCACCACACGTCCGCGCTTCTCGCCCTCGGACAGACCGAGGGAGTCGCTGACGTACAGGTTGCCGTCCCGGTCGAAGGCGATGTCGTCGGGCCGCATCCGGGCGCCGTCGACCTCGCCGGTGAAGAAGGTGCGCCGGTCGCTTCCGTCGGGGGTCAGGGAGACGATCTCGCCGTGGGCGAAGTCGGACAGGTAGAGCCGTCCGTCGTACGGGCTGAACTGGGCCGAGGTGTACGCCCCCCGGTCGTCCGTGAAGACCTTCCGCACCGTCTTCTTCCGGACATCGACGCGCAGCACCTTCGGCTCTCCGGCGGGCGCGGTGACGTCGACGACGGTCAGCCCGCCGTCCTCGCCGAACACCGGACCCTCCAGCAGGGTCATCCCGGTCTCCTCGTGGACCGTGGTCAGCCGCATGAGCTGGTGGGCGGTGACGGTCCGGTGCGCGGCGGTGCCGCCGGGGGTGTACCGGTCGCTGCCGCATCCGGTCAGGGCCAGCGCGCCGAGCGCGGCCAGCACGGCAAGGGATCGGTTCCGAAGTCGTCGCATGGGGGTCACTTCTTCCTGTCCGAAGGTCGTCGTGCCCCCGAACCCTAACCGGACAACACTGTCCGGTTGTTGCTACGGTGCGCCAAGGCCGTTCGTCCCCAAGGCGGTTCGCGCGGTCGTCCGGCCCCGGCAGCAGACGGAGAGAAGCGAGGTCCCCCCACATGACGTCCCCTCACACGCCGGCCCCCGACGAGCTCGCCGCGCTGCGACGGCGCTACCGCCGCGAGCGTGAGCGGCGCGTACGGCCCGACGGCCTACGCCAGTACCTCGGCGCCGACGCCGAGTTCGGCTTCTACGCCGCGGACCCGTACGGGGGAGAGGTGACGGAGCGCGAGCCGCTGCGCGACACCGTCGACGTCGCCGTCGTCGGCGGTGGTTTCGGCGGCATCCTCGCCGGGGCGCGGCTGCGTCAGCAGGGCGTGGCGCGGGTCCGGATCCTCGACAAGGGCGGTGACTTCGGCGGCACCTGGTACTGGAACCGGTACCCGGGCGTCCACTGCGACATCGAGTCCCACGTGTACCTGCCGATGCTGGACGAGACCGGATACGTACCGGAGTGGAAGTACTCCCCGGGCGAGGAGATCCGGCAGCACGCGATGCGGATCGCGCGGCAGTACGACCTCTACGCGGACGCCCTGTTCTCCACCACCGTCACCGAGCTGACCTGGGAGGAGAGCTCCCGCACCTGGATCGTGGCCACCGACCGCGGCGACAGGTTCCGGGCGACGTACGTCGTCACCGCCACCGGCACCATGACCGAGCCGAAACTGCCCGGGACACCCGGCGTCCAGGACTTCAGGGGGCACACCTTCCACACGTCCCGCTGGGACTACGCCTACACCGGCGGCACCCCGCAGGGCGGTATGACCGGACTCGCGGACAAGCGCGTGGGCGTCGTCGGCACCGGCGCCACCGGCGTGCAGGTCATTCCGATGCTGGCCGAGGACGCCCGGCACGTTTATGTCTTCCAGCGCACCCCCTCCACGGTGGACGTGCGCGCCAACCGCCGCACCACGGCCGGGGACGTCGGCGCGGACCGCGCGGGCTGGGCCCGCGCACGCCGGGAGAACTTCCTGCGCATCGTCTCGGGCGAGACGTCCGACGAGGACCTCGTGGCGGACGGCTGGACGTCGGCGGCGGGCCTGCTGGAGAAACTGCTGCCGAGCTTCCGCCGCCCGGACGACCGGGAGGCCTTCGAGGCCGCCTACGAGATCGCCGACGCGACGAAGATGAACGAGGTGCGGGCCCGCGTCGCACAGGCGGTCACCGATCCGTCGACGGCGGAGACGCTCAAGCCCTGGTACCGGTACGCCTGCAAGCGCCCCACCTTCTCCGACACGTACTACGCGGCCTTCGACCGGAGCAACGTCACCCTGGTCGACACCGCGGACACCCACGGCATCGAACGCGTCACCGAGGACGGGGTCGTGGTGGGCGGCACCGCGTACGCACTCGACTGCCTGATCTTCGCCACCGGGTTCGCCGTCGGTGTCTCCGGCGTCCACTCCGGCAAGCTGCCCGTCCACGGCCGGGGCGGAATCCGGCTGCTCGACGCGTGGGCCCGCCACGGCATCCGCACCCTGCACGGCTTCACCGCCAACGGCTTCCCGAACCTGATCCAGATGGGTTCCCTGCAGAACGCCAGCAGCGTCAACTTCACGCACGTCCTGGACGAACAGGCCGTGCACGCCGCCGCCCTCGTGGCGGCGGCCGAGGCCGAGGGCGCCCTCGTCGAACCGTCCCGCGAGGCGGAGGACGCCTGGATCGCCACCCTGGCCGAGGGCGCCCCCGACCACGAGTGGTTCCACGCGGAGTGCACCCCCGGCTACTACAACCGCGAGGGGCGCGGCCGCCCGGGCGGACCGACGGCCTATCCGCACGGCGCCCACGCCTTCCACGAACTCCTGCGCCGCTGGCGGGAGGAGTCCATGGACGAGGCGCTCGCCTGACGCCTGACGAACGCACGGGAGCGGCCGGCGGACCGGGCGTCCGGGCCGTACGGCGATCAGCGCGTCGACCGCTCCTGTGCCGTTCGGCGACGGCGTCCGGGCCGTTCCGGCGGCCTCGGCGCCCCGGCCGCCCCGGTGGTCACCCGAGCGGCCAGCCGGTGTAGCCCTCGGCGAGGTACGCGCGGCCGGCGTCCGACTCGACGACCGAGCGCAGCTCGCCGATCTGGCGCATGTGGTCGAAGTCGCTCGCCCCGGGCTGCGGATGCAGCATGTTCGTCATCCACCAGGAGAAGTGCTGTGCCTTCCAGATGCGCTTCCGGGCGGTGTCGGGGAAGGCGTCGAACAGGGACTCGTCCCCGTCGAGCAGCAGCGCGCGCAGCGCCTCGGTGAGGACGACGACGTCGGCGACCGCGAGGTTCATGCCCTTGGCGCCGGTGGGCGGCACGGTGTGGGCGGCGTCGCCGACGAGCACCACCCGGCCCCGGCGCATCTCGTGCGCGACGAAGCTGCGGAAACGGAGCACGTCCCGCTGGAAGATCGGGCCCTCGTTGAGGGTGGTGCCGGGGACGCGCGACCGCAGGATCTCCCACAGCTGCTCCTCGGTGTACGCCCCGGGGTCGGTCGCCGGGTCGCACTGGAAGTACATGCGCTGCACACCGGGGCCGCGCCGGCTGATGAGGGCGAAGCCGTCCGGCGAGTTGCTGTAGATCAGCTCCTCGGCGCTGGGCGGCGCCTCGCACAGGATGCCGAACCAGGCGAACGGGTACTCCCGGAAGTAGCCGCCGTGGGTGCCCGTGACGGCCTCGCGGGCCACACCGCGGGAGCCGTCCGCGCCGATGACGACATCGGCCTCGATCTCGACGGCGTCACCCCCGGCGTCCCTGGCCACGACACGCGGCCGGTCCGTCTCCGCGTCCTCCACGCGCTCGGCGGTCACTCCGAAACGGAGGTCCTGGCCGGCGGCGAGGCGCGCGGCGACCAGGTCCTTCAGCACCTCGTGCTGCGGATAGAGCCACACCGCCCGGCCGACGGTCGCGGCGAAGTCGATCCGGTGGCCCTCGCCGTCGAAGCGCAGCTCTATGCCCTCGTGCTTCTGCCCGACCGTGAGAACCCGGTCCGAGGCCCCCGTCTCGCTGAGGACCTCGACGGTGCCCTGCTCCAGGATGCCGGCCCGGATGGTGGTCTCGATCTCCTCGCGGCTGCGGGAGTCGATGACGACCGACTCGATGCCGTGGCGGCCGAGCAGATGGGACAGCAGCAGACCGGCGGGGCCTGCTCCGATGACGGCGACCTGGGTGCGTACGGGCATGTCGTCTCCTTCGACGGCCGACGGGGTGGCAGGGAGTCTGGCGCCGGTCCGCCCCCGTTGACGACGGCTCTTCCCATTGAACGGGAACCGGATCTCCTCGACGCGCGGTCCGGCCGGTGGTCACGGGCGGCGCGCGCCGAGCGCCGCCGAGATGCCCGCGGCGGCGGAGCGCAGCACCTCGGCCACGGGACCGGTCGGCGTGTCACGGGGGAGTACGACCGACAGCGCGGCGATCACCTGCCCGCGCCCCTCGCGCACCGGCACGGCGACGCCCGTGGAGACGGCCTCGACCGTCCCCGGAGCCACGACCACGCCGTCACGCCGGATGCCGGCCAGGACCCGGCGCAGCAGTGCCGGGTCGGTCACGGTCTCCGGCGACACCGCCTCCAGCGGCCCGGCGAGGACCCGCTCGCGCAGTTCCTCCGGGCCGTGGGCGAGCAGGACCAGCCCCGACGACGAGGCGTGCAGGGGCAGCCGCCCGGCGATCCGGGTGATGTTCGCGCCCGCGTGCGGATGGGACAGACGCTCCACGAAGAGGGTCTCGCCGTTCTCCAGCACCGCGAGCTGGGTGTGCTCCCGGACCCGGGCCTGCACCCGCTCCATGAACGGCAGTGCCGCCTGCCGCAGGCGCAGGGCGTGGGAGCCGCGCAGCGCCAGTTCCCACAGCCGCATGCCCAGACGCACCCGCTGCTCCTCGTCCCGTTCCAGCAGCCCGCACTCCACGAGATCGGCCACGATCCGGTGCGCCGTGGACGACGGAAGCCTCGCGCGCCGTCCGATCTCCGACGCCGTCTGCACGGTCCGGTCGGTGTCGAACGTCTCGAGGACACGGACGATCCGCTCGGTGACCGTCTCCCCGGACCGTGAGTTCGCCATCGTCCGTCCTTCCGGGCTGGTTCGCGGCATGCCGCCGTGACGAGTATCGGGGCGGTGCTCCCTCCCGCGGGGCACCGGCGCCGGACTTCACGCCGCCGGTGCCGAGGAACGCCTCGTCCGGGAGCGGGAACACCACGAGCGGGCGACCGCGACACGCCCCCGCCGCCCGAGGAGTTCCGGCCGCGCCTCCACGCGACGGCCGCCGGCCAGCCGGAGCGGACGGTCGTGGCGGACGAACCGCTCGACCCGCGCCGGCCGGTCCCGCCGCCGTCCGGTCCGGTCCCGCCGCTGCTCCGCGTTCGGCCACTGCTCCGTGTACCCCTCGCCCGCCCACGACCGTCCCGGCGTGACCCGGGCACCTCGGCAGGAGCGCGGGCCGTGCCGCCTTCGAGCCGTCGTACGCGCCGTGGTCCCGCTGCTGCCCGAGCGCCCGTGCTGTCCGCCCGTGGCCCGCGCCGCCCGCCCGGCCGCCCGCCGGGCAGGGGCCGGACGGAGGGAATTTTGCATGACGTGCATCTTTGCATAGCATGCAAGGTATGTCGGAGAAGGGTGCCGCGCAGGGCGGACTGCGGGAGCGGAAGAAGCGGGCGACACGCGCCGCGCTCGCCGAGGCCGCCGTGCGGCTGGCCGCCGAGCACGGTGCGGAGAAGGTCACCGTCGAGGCGATCAGCGCGGCGGCCGGAGTGTCCGTGCGGACCTTCTTCAACTACTTCGACACCCGCGACGACGCCTTCGTCGTGATCGACGCGGAGGCGGGCGCGCGGATGCGGCAGGCCGTGCTCGACGCGCCGGCCGAGCTCTCCCCGCTCCAGGCCCTGCGCGAGGCCCTGGCCGCGGAACTCGCCGAGGCGGAGCAGCAGCACGAGCTGTGGCGGCTGCACGCCCAGGTGGTGCACGCCTCCCCGCACCTGCTGGTCCGCACGCTCGGCGCGCACATGGCGGACGAGACCGGACTGGCCGAGGCCATCGCCGCGCGCATCCGCGCCGGCGGGCCGACGGCGTCCGTGTCCCCACCCGCCTGCGCACCCGCCTGCGCACCCGCCTGCGCGACCGACGAGGAACGGCGCGGTGCGCTCGACCTCTACCCGCGGCTGCTGGCCGCGGTGGCGGGCACCGCGGTGGGGGGGGGGGGGGGGGGGGGGGGGGGCCGGCGGCCCGCGCGCGGGGGGGGGGGGGGGTGGCCGGGGGGGGGGGGGGGGCGGCGGGGCCGGGGGGGCGGGCGGGGCCCGGGGAGT